>JBDSKP010000097.1:0-2810 GCA_039916925.1 Duganella sp. | reverse complement strand
TGTTCATGAAGCGCGTGATGGAAAAGGGCGACTGGACCCTGTTCTCGCCGTCCGATTGCCCGGACTTGCACGACCTGGTCGGCAAGGCCTTCGAAAAAGCCTACCTGGGCTACGAAGCCAAGGCCGCCGCCGGCGAAATCCGCGTGTTCAAGAAGATGGCCGCGCTGGACCTGTGGCGCAAGATGCTGTCGATGCTGTTTGAAACCGGCCACCCATGGATCACGTTCAAAGACCCATGCAACATCCGTTCGCCGCAGTCGCACGTGGGCATGGTCCACAGCTCGAACCTGTGCACCGAGATCACGCTCAACACCGGCCCTGACGAAATCGCCGTCTGCAACCTCGGTTCGGTCAACATGCCGGCCCATATGAAAGAGGGCAAGCTCGATCACGTCAAGCTGCAAAAGACCATCCGCACCGCGATGCGCATGCTCGACAACGTCATCGACATCAACTACTACGCCGTCGACAAGGCCCGCAACGCCAACATGCGCCACCGTCCGGTGGGCCTGGGCGTGATGGGCTTCCAGGACTGCCTGCACATGATGCGCGTGCCATTCTCGTCGGATGCCTGCGTGACTTTCGCCGATACGTCGATGGAAGCGGTGTGCTACTACGCCTACCTGGCCTCGACCGAACTGGCCGAGGAACGCGGTCATTACGCTTCGTACAAAGGTTCGCTGTGGGACCGCGGCATCCTGCCACAGGATTCCGTCAAGTTGCTGGCCGAAGAGCGCGGCGGCTACCTGGAGCAGGACCTGTCGTCGGCGATGGACTGGACCCCGGTGCGCGACCGCATCAAGAAGTTCGGCATGCGTAACTCGAACTGCGTGGCGATCGCCCCGACCGCGACCATCTCGAACATCATCGGCGTGTCGGCCTGTATCGAACCGACCTTCCAGAACCTGTACGTGAAGTCCAACCTGTCGGGCGAGTTCACCGAGATCAATTCCTACCTGGTGCGCGACCTGAAGGCGCGCGACCTGTGGGACGAGGTCATGATCGCCGACTTGAAGTACTTCGACGGCTCGCTGGCCAAGATCGACCGCATCCCGAACGACCTGCGTGACATTTATGCAACCGCGTTCGAAGTGTCGCCGACCTGGCTGGTGGAGGCGGCGTCGCGTCGCCAGAAGTGGATCGACCAGGCCCAATCGCTGAACATCTACATGGCCGGCGCCTCGGGCAAGAAGCTCGACGAGACCTACAAGCTGGCCTGGCTGCGCGGCCTGAAGACCACCTACTACCTGCGCACCACGTCGGCCACGCACACCGAGAAGTCGACCTCCAAGACCGGCGCGCTGAACGCGGTGGCGGTGGACGGCGGCATGTCGGCCAGCGCGATCGCCTCGGCCGCCGCGGCGGCCCCGGCCCCGGTGGCGGCGGTCCAGGCTGTCACGGCCGAGGCGGATGGCGAAGCTTGCTACCTGCGTCCCGGCGACGACGGTTTCGAGGAATGCGAAGCTTGTCAATAAGCTTGGGCTGACTAATATATAGAGAGAGAACCGTCCCGGCCCGTCCGGGCGGTTCCTTTTACACCGAAACACACGAATTCAGAAGGAAACACACTATGTCGCTGTCCTGGGACGAAGAAGCCGCACCAGCGGTACCACAAGCTGTCAACGAAGCCGCGCTGGCCACCGGCGAAGCCAACGCTGAGCAGGTCGCGCTGCGCGTCAACGCCGACGACAAGCGCATCATCAACGGCAAAACCGACGTCAACCAGCTGGTGCCGTTCAAGTACAAATGGGCATGGGACAAATACCTGGCCGGCTGCGCCAACCACTGGATGCCGCAGGAAGTGAACATGCAGCGCGATATCGAGCTGTGGAAGAACCCGAACGGCCTGACCGAGGACGAGCGCCGCCTGGTCAAGCGCAATCTTGGCTTCTTCGTCACCGCCGACTCGCTGGCCGCCAACAACATCGTGCTGGGCACCTACCGCCACATCACGGCGCCCGAGTGCCGCCAGTACCTGCTGCGCCAGGCGTTCGAGGAAGCGATCCACACCCACGCCTACCAGTACATCGTCGAGTCGCTGGGCCTGGACGAGGCGGAGATCTTCAACGCCTACAACGAAGTCAAATCGATCCGCGACAAGGACGAGTTCCTGATCCCGTTCATCGACACCCTGACCGATCCGGCCTTCACCACCGGCACCGTGGAAAACGACCAGAAGCTGCTCAAGTCCCTGATCGTGTTCGCCTGCCTGATGGAAGGCTTGTTCTTCTACGTCGGCTTCACGCAGATCCTGGCGCTGGGCCGCCAGAACAAGATGATGGGCGCCGCCGAGCAGTACCAGTACATCCTGCGCGACGAATCGATGCATTGCAATTTCGGTATCGATTTGATCAACACGATCAAGATGGAAAATCCGCTGCTGTGGACGCCGACGTTCCGGGAAGAGATCAAGCAGCTGTTCCTGGAGGCCGTGGACCTGGAATACGCGTACGCCGAAGATACGATGCCACGCGGCGTGCTCGGTTTGAACGCGACGATGTTCAAGGGTTATCTGCGCTTCATCGCCAACCGCCGTGCCACGCAGATCGGCCTGGACACCTTGTTCGACCAGGAAGAGAATCCATTCCCGTGGATGAGCGAGATGATCGACTTGAAGAAAGAGCGTAACTTCTTCGAGACGCGCGTCATCGAATACCAGACCGGCGGCGCGCTGAACTGGGATTAATCGCTGGTGTTGTCAGTGCTGTGGAACGGGCCCGAAAGGGTCCGTTTTTGTTTTTGTGGGTCACGTGGGACGGGTGGCTTTTAACCCGCACTGCCGGGCGGGGTCGGACCCGCAGGGTCCGACC
>JBDSKP010000096.1:0-7210 GCA_039916925.1 Duganella sp. | reverse complement strand
CCGCGGGCGTTGACATGCAGTGGAATACGGGGGGAGTTGCCGGGATCGGGTTCGGGTTCGGCGTTCGGGTTCGGAGCGGTGGCCACGCTGCTGGCCGGAATAGGAGGAAGGGAAATCTCTACGGGCGGCTGGCTCATGATGGCTCACAAAAAAAAATACCGGCGCGGCATGCTCGATAGAGCACGGCGCGCCGGCGGGTATTGCTTACTTGACGCGGATGTCGTTCTTGACCGAGGTCACGCCTTTGACGCTGCGGGCGACTTCGCCTGCTTTGGCGATGTCGGCCGGCTGGGCGACGAAGCCGCTCAGCTGCACGGTGCCTTTGAAGGTTTCGACATTGATTTCGGTCGACTTCAAGGTAGGCTCGTTAAAGATGCTGGCTTTCACTTTGGTGGTGATGACCGAATCGTCGACAAATTCGCCGGTGCCTTCTTTGGTGGACGTCGAAGCGCAGCCGGCGGTGGCCAGCAGCGAGACGGTGAACAGGGCGGTGGCGATTTTATGTGCGATTTTCATGGCGGTTCTCCTTGGAGTTATGAACAAATGAGTTTGTCAGCCAGCGGGACGTTTGGACATCTCTGCTACCGATGTAGACGTTTTACGTGGTTTCCACATGGACATCTGTACGGTACCGTACACACATAAAATTTCCCGCCAAAGCGCACAACGACCCACTTGGCAACCTTCGTGCGGGACCGCACAGACCCTCCCGCGCGGCGTGACTATTCTGGAATCACATTTTCAGGAGAACAACATGAACCATACAAAAACCCTGGCGGCACTGATGATTGCCGGCACCGCCGTGTTAAGCGGCTGCGCCAGCACCAACAACGCGCCGCAACAAGTGTCGTACCAAAATCAAAACGAATCGGCCAGCTACGGCACCATCGAATCGATCCAGATCAAACAAGCGAAGGCCGGCACCAGCGGCGCCGGCGCCGTGGCCGGTGGCCTGGTCGGCGCGCTGCTGGGTAACCAGGTCGGTTCCGGCAGCGGCCGCACGGCCGCCACCGTGGCCGGCGCCGTCGGCGGGGCCGTGGTCGGCAACACCGTCGAAGGCAACCGCAACCAGGCGCCAGAGCAATACCAGATCAGCGTGCGCATGGACAACGGCGACTACCGCATCGTCAACCAGGACAGCGTCTACGACCTGCGCGTGGGCAACCGCGTGCGCCTCGTCGACGGCCGCCTGTACCGCTACTGATCCAGGCTACCGATCCATCCGCGTCTACACCTGTTAAAAACATATACCAACTAAGGGGAACACCATGGGCACCATCATTCTGATTATTCTGGTCCTGGCATTGATCGGCGCGCTGCCGACCTGGCCGCACAGCCGCAACTGGGGCTACGCGCCGAGCGGCATCACCGGCCTGATCGTCATAATCCTGCTGATCATGCTGCTGACCGGCAGACTGTAAGGGAGGGGCCATCATGACGCGCATCCATCACATCGCATGCGGCCTGATGCTCGCCTGCGCGGCCCTGGCCGCGCCGGCCCAGGACAACCAGGGCGGCACCACGCCGCCCCAAAACGCCCAATTGCAAAAGCAGGAAATCGCCAAGGGCGATCCGGCGCGGTGGTACAAGGAGGACGCCACCGGCGCCGAGCAGGCGCGCACCTTGCGCAAGGAGATAGGCGCCGCGCTGGCGGAGGCGACCATCGCCTGCAAAAAAGGCCCGGCCAGCGAGCGCGAAGCGTGCCTGCGCGACGCGCGCGCGACCTACAAGCACGATATGGGCGCGGTGCCGCAGATTCTCGCGGAGAACAGGCACTAAGCAGGCACTAAGCAAGCACTAGCCCGGCGGGGCCGCGGCGGTCAGGCGGCCCGTCCCGCGCCCGGCGGTTTGGCGGCCGGCAGCGGCGGCAGCTCGTGCACCACCAGCGGCGTGTCTTCCGACACAAAGCTCAACCAGCCGGCGGCCTTGACGGCGCGCAGCCCGTCCTGATAGCCCTGGTCCCAGCGCCACTCGGTCGAGCCCTTGGAAAAATTGATGTCCTTGGCCGCCATGTTCCAGTCCCGTCCCGCATATTCCAGTCGCACCACGTGCAACGTCGTGCCGCAGCCCAGCTCGGCGAGATCCTGCTCGCCCTGCTCCGAACGCGCCTGCTCCGGCAACGCGGCGTACAGCGCGCGCAGCTTTTGCTGCAGCTTGTGGCGGGCGACATAGTCGTCGAGGTGGCGCTTGGAACGCGAGGCGAACGTCACATCCTTCTGCCGCGTCTGCACCTCGTCCAAGGTGGTGGGTTCCTCGCCGTCCGCGCTCCACAGGTCGACCATGAAGCACAGCGTGTCGACCGGCGCGGAGTCGTCGAGCACGGTCTCGAGCGGGGTGTTGGAGTACAGGCCGCCATCCCAGTACAGCTCGCCGTCGATGCGCACCGCCGGAAAGCCCGGCGGCAAGGCGCCGCTGGCGAGGATGTGGCCGGCGTTGATGTCGAGCTCGCGGTTGTCGAACCTGCGCAGCGTGCCGCACGTCACCTTGAGGGCGTTGACGGTCAGGCGCATGCCTTGCGGCGCGTTGAGGTAATCGAAATCGACCAGGGCATTGAGCGTCTCGCCGAGCTCGGCGGTGTCATAAAAACTGGCTTTCTCGGGCGCGACGGCCATGCCCGCCGCGAACGGACTGAACAGGCGCGGCTTGAAAAAGCCGGGCACGCCGCGCAGCAGCGTATCCCAGCTTTGCAGCAAAACATTGGAGCGGCGCTGCGCGTCGGGCAGGCGCCGCATGTCGAACGGGTCGCGGTGCGAGATGCCGTCCCAGAACTGGCGCAGCCGCGCCAGCCGTGTCTCGTGGGGATTGCCGGCCAGGATGGCCGCGTTGATGGCACCGATCGAGGTGCCGATGATCCAGTCGGGCGCCAGGCCATGCTCGTGCAGCGCCTGGAACACGCCGGCCTGGTAGGCGCCCAACGCCCCGCCGCCCTGCAACACCAGCACGATGCGCATGCCGGCGGGGTTGAGCTTGTCGGGCGACGCGCTCAAGACGTTAATCCGTGACGCGTTTGCGGCGTGTCAGCCACGCCGCGCCCAGTCCCAGCGCCGCCGCGACGGCCAGCGCCGGCTTGACCAGCTTCTTACGGGCGATGAACGACCCGACCGTCAGCGCATACGGCATCAGCGCCTTGAAATTAAAGCCGCTGAGACCGCCCGGCTGCAGCAGGCCGCCAAGGCGGGCCTGCGCCAGGCCGACCGCGTGGTCGACGGCGCCATGGAACAACGCGTCCGGGTGCAGCGCGTTGGCCACCATGGCCTTCGAGTGCACCACCTTGATACGATACAGCTCCCCTTCGCGGATCAGCCGCTGTTTGTCAGCGTCGAACGCCGCGCTTTGCGCGTCTTTGGTCATATGCGCTCCCCTTACAACAGCATGTCGCGGTCGGATTTCAGTTCGGCCATGGTGGCGGGCATGCCCAGCTTGCCGCCGCGGAGCAAACCGCGGGCGTACACCATCAGACCGATAGCGAGCAGCAGGAACACGCCGGTGAGGATGGGCAGTATCTTCCATCCCAGCGTATCCCACGCCAGATAAACAATCGTGACGGTGGCATAGGCGAGCGCGAAGCACCCCGCCACCACCGCCAACGCGAAGGCCAGCACCAGATGCATCAGGTGATTGCGCACCTGCGACATCTCGAGTGCTGCCAGCTCAAGCCGCGTCAGCAGCAGGCCGACGCTGTTGCGGGCGACATGGCCCAGCGAAGCGATCAAGCCTGGCGGACGACTCAACTCGTCAGCTTGCGCCATCGATTACTTGCGGCCGATGATGACACCGATCAGCAGGCCCACACCGGCGGCCGCGGCGATCGAGCGCCATGGGTTTTCCTTGACGTACACGTCGGCCTTCTTGGCCACTTCCTTGCTGGCGGCGACGGCGCTGATTTGCGCCTCGTGGGCCTTGGCCAGCGCGCTGTCGAGCGCGCGCATGCCGCGGCCGCGCAATTCTTCGGCTTTTTCACCGGTCAGCGCGGTGGCGGCGGTAAACAATGCCTGGGCATCTTTAACCAGAGTTTTCACGTCGTTGTTCACGGTACTGATGTTTTGTTCCAGCATGATGGTGCTCCTGTTTTGGTTGTGGGTGAAAACTGTACAGCAAAATTAAAACGTTCGTCGTTATCCAAGCAAATCGCGCATATCATCCGCATGCTCTTCTTCGACCGCCATGATCTTGATCAAAAGATGGCGCGTCGTTGGATCGCTATCACCGATCTGCTCGATCATCTGGCGGTACGATTCGATCGCCACGCGCTCGGCGATCAGGTTGGCCCGGATCATCGATTGCACATCCTCGGAGCCATCATACTCGGCATGGCTGCGTTCGAGCAATGTTGCCGGATTGAAATCAGGTTGGCCGTTCAGCTGGACGATGCGTTCGGCCAGCCAGTCGGCGTGCTCCTGCTCCTCGGTGGCGTGCTCCAGGAACTCGGCCTTGATCGGACCGTTCTGCAGACCGCTGACCGTGTAATAGTGGCGCTTGTAACGCAGCACGCAGACCAGTTCGGTCGCCAGCGCTTCGTTGAGCATCTTGATGACGGCGGAGCGGTCACCCTTGTAGCCGGCGGTTACCGGGCCGTCCTCCATGTTGCGGGCGGCCGCCCGGATGGCCTCGCGGTCGATGCCTGCCGGTTGGGTGGGGTTGGATTCAGCCATGATATTTTCCTTAAAAAAAGTACAGAAAGTCTAGCCGGCGGCGTCGGCACCGGCGTTGCCGCCGCGCCGCGCCGCCGACGGTGGTCAGCGGCGGTTGGCGATCGGCGCGCCGTTTTGCGACAGCACGATCTCCACGCGGCGGTTCAGCTGGCGGCTGCCGGCGTCGCTGTTGCTGGCGACCGGGAACGCCTCGCCGTAGCCGCGCGTGGCGACCTTGTCGGCCTTGACGCCCAGGCCGATCAGCGCGTTACGCACCGATTCGGCGCGGCGTTGCGACAGCTCCAGGTTGTGCGCGGACGAACCGGTGGAGTCGGTAAACCCTTCGATCAAAACGGCGCTCTGTGGTTCCTGCAGCAGCACGTCGGCCATCTTCTGGGCGGTGCGCATGCCTTCGGCGCTGAGGTCGGCCTTGTCGGTGTTGAACAGCACGTCGCTCAGCGTGATGACCAGGCCGCGGTCGGTTTGTTTGGCTTGCAGATCGGCCAGTTGCTGTTGCAGCGCGGCGCTCTTCGATTGCTCTTCGCGCGCGCTCGCGGTGGCCGCCTCGGCCTGGCGGCGGGCGGCGTCGGCGTCGGCCTTGGCCTGCTCGGCGCTGATCTTGGCCTTGTCGGCCTCCTGCGTGCGCTGCTGCAGACGGATCTCGTCGCGCTGGCGGCCGGCGTTGGCCACCTCGGACTCGGCCTGCTTACGCTTGGCCACTTCCTGCGCCACGGCGATCTTCTGCTTGGCCAGGTAGGCCAGCTTGTCGATCGCCTCGATGCTTTCCTTCTTGTCGGCGGCGGCGTTGGCGCGGTCCAGCGCGTCGGCGGCGGCCTTGAATTCGACCGGCGCGTTGGCCGCGACCGACGGATTGCTCTGCGCGGCGGAAAAGTCGCTACGGGTCTGGTCGAGCATGCTGGTGGTCATCGGCGTGGTGGCGCAGGCGGCCAGCAGCATCGACACGGCCAACACGGTTGGCATGACGGCCAGTTTTTTCAGGTTCAGTTGTTTCATAATGATCGCCTCGTCTCTTATTGGGTGGTGGTGCTATTGCGGTTGAGCTCTTCGCGCAGCGCGCGGATGCTCTGCTGCAGCTCGTCGGCGGCGGCGGTCGCCTTGGTCGTATTGGCTTTGCTCTGCGCCAGTTGGGCGTCGGCCTGGGCCTGCGCGGCCAGATCCTGGGCGGTCTTGTAATCCTTGTTGGCCAGCGCCTGGTTGGCGCGCGCCATTTTTTCACGGGCCGACTGCATCTCGGCCGGCGCCAGCTCGGCGGCGCCGGCGGAGGTGGCGTTGGCCACGGCGGCGCGCGACACCGCGACATCGGCGGTGGCCGGGGTTTTATTGCTGGCGCACGCGGTCAGGCCCAGCAGCGCGGCCGCGCCGCAGATCATCGCCAGTTTTCGGTGTAAGGTCGTCGTCATTATTGTTCTCCTTGAAAATTTGTGTGGACAGGTAACGTTATAGGCCGTTGCCATTATTGCTTCAGTACGGTGCCGCACATTGACGCCGGGTGGCGCGGCCCGTTGGTGCGCCAGCGCACAACCGGGCCCGCCCGCGCCGCGTAGGGTGTGTAAAATGCCGTTACCAATAAGAAAGGCCAACGATGACCCCGCCCCGCCAGAACCGCCCCGCCCCTTCCCGCCGTCCACCCAGCCGCACCCGGATCGCCCTCGCCGTCGCCGGCGTGCTGGTCGCCGTTCCCATCGTCGCCGCCGTCGTGCTGTCGAACTACGACTGGAACAACGCGCGCCCGTGGCTCAACGAGAAGATCAGCGAATCGATCGACCGCCCGTTCGACATCCGCGGCGACCTGTCGCTGACGTGGGAACGGCAGGGTATATCCGGCGCCGACCGCACGTGGCGCGACTATCTGCCGCTGCCGCACCTGGTCGCCAAGGACGTGCATGTCGGCAACCCGGCCGGGATGCGGGCGCCGGCCGAGATGGCCAGCGTCGGCCAGTTCGCCTTCGCCGTCGACTTGTTGTCGCTGCTCGATCACAAGATCTCGGTGCCGGTGCTGCGCTTCGACAATCCCACCGTGCTGCTGCAGCGCGACGCCGACGGCAGGAACAACTGGACCTTCAAGCCGGCCGACAAGCCATCGCCGTGGAAGCTCGACGTGCAGCGCGTGGTGTTCTCGAAAGGCTCGGTGCGTTACATCGACGCCATGACGCATGTGGACGCCACCGCCGCCATCGACACCATCAACGCCGATCCGACCTACGGCGTGTCGTGGAAGCTGCGCGGCAAGTGGAACAATCAAACCGTCACCGGCAGCGGCAAGTCCGGCGCCGTGCTGTCATTGCGGGAACAGACCGTGCCCTTCCCGCTGGCGGCCAGCCTGAACATCGGCGGCACCAGCATCGCCGTCGAAGGCACGCTGACCAAGCCGACCGCGCTGACCGCGCTCGACATGCGGCTGAAGATTTCCGGCCCCAGCATGGCGCGCCTGTACGGCATCACCGGCGTGCTGCTGCCGGAGACGCCGGCCTTCTCCACCGAAGGCCACCTGACCGGCAACATCGGCGCCAACGCCAGCCACTGGATCTACGACCAATTCACCGGACGCGTGGGCCACA
>JBDSKP010000095.1:0-3471 GCA_039916925.1 Duganella sp. | reverse complement strand
TGCACTCCCTGCCGCTCGCTGTAATGCACGATCAAGGTCTGGCCGGCCGCCGCGCCGCCCGCCATCGCCAGTATCAGTGTGGCGAGTGCCTTCATCATGCCTCCAGCGTTTCCATATCCAGCACCACGATATACGACAGGCGGCCGTTCTTCCACACGCCGCCGCCGCGCACCTGCGCGTCGCAGGTCGTGATCTGGTCCGGGATTTCCTCGCGTTTCAGGTTGGCGCGGAAGGCCAGCGAGGCCTTCGGCGAAAGGTAGCCCGTCATGCGGCCGGCCAGGAAGACGGCGACGGCCGCGCTTTCGTACGGATTGGCGTCGTCCGGCACCAGCGTGGCCAGGTACGGCACCTTGGCCGGCTGGTCGCCATGGTCGCCGGCCAGTTCCTTGAGCGTGTTCTGGTAGCGCGACTCGTTGACCAGTTCGACCAGGAAGCGGCCATCGTCCGACCAGTGCAGCGCCGCCGGCGTGTCCGGCGGTTTTGGCTCGTACGGCGTGGCCGGAAGCGGCGGCAGCACCATCGGCTTGGCGGGATTGGTCTTGATGATCGCGTAGACCACCAGCGCGGTGGCGACGATGATCAACAGGGAGATGGCGAATTGCATGGCGGGTCTGTCCGGGTGCTGGCGAGTGAGGCCGATATCTTAACGCATGCCCTTGGCCTGATACACGATTTTGCCGCCCACGACCGTCTGCAGCACCTTGATGTTGGCGATGTCCTCTTCCGGAATGGTGAAGAAATTCCGGTCCAGCACAATCATGTCGGCCAGCTTGCCCGCTTCCAGGGAGCCGGTCAGCGCCTCCTGGCGCAGCGTGTAGGCCGCGTTCATGGTGATCGCGCGCAGCACGGCGGCGCGCGGCATGCCGGGTTGCGAACCGAGGCGGCCGGCGTATTCCTTGCCGGCGTCGGGGGCGGCGGTGCGGGTCACCCCCACCTTCAGCGCGAACCATTCGTCGAGCGGATCGACCGGCCAGTCGCTGCCATAGGCGATGCGGGCGCCGGCGTCGAGCAACACCGCTTGCGGTTCGACGGTGGCGTAGCGCGCCGGTCCCACATAGTCCTTCAGCGCGCCGACCGTGTCGGGCGCCGGCTTGGCCCACTGGAACGACAGCACCGGCGTCACATCGAGCCTGGCGAAGCGCGGGTAGTCGGCCGGCGCGACGATTTCGTCATGCGCCAGCGCCGGACGCACGTCCTTGCCGGCCGGCGTCGAACGCAGGTATTCGATCGCGTCCAGCGTCTCGCGCACGGCGCGGTCGCCGTCGACGTGGATGTGCGGATCGATGCGGGCGTTGGCCAGCCCGGTCAGCGTGGTCTTGAGGGCGTCCTGCGTGAAGTAGCTGGCCGGGCCGGCGCTGGGGCCGGGCTGCCAGTCCGGTTTTTCGGTCGTGCCCTTGTTGACCAGATACGGCTCCAGCATGGCGCCGGTGAAGGCTGGCGCGGAGATTACGCCGTCCATGAACAGTTTGGCGTGGCGCACCTGCATCGACGGCGCCACCGTGGTCGGCCCCTGGTCGAACTGCTTCTGCTGCTTGAGCAGCTCGGCGACGGCGCTTTGCGGCGTCGCGCCCTTGTCCAGATCGATCAGCACCGCGAAGTGGGCGCGCGCGGTCAGCTTGCCTTGTTTGTGCAGGTCGGTGAAGGCGGTCATCGTCTCCGGATCGGTGTAGGCGTCCAGGAAGGACGTGACGCCCTGCTTGCGCATCGCGTCCAGCGCGGCGCTGGACGCGGCCAGGTTCTCGGCCACCGTCAGCGGCGGCAGCAGGTTCATGGCCATGTCCTGCGCGGCGTCCTCCAGCAGGCCGGTGGCGTCGCCGCCGGCGTCGCGGGTGATTTTGCCGCCGGCGGGATCCTTGGTGTCGCGCGTGATGCCGGCCAGTTTGATGCCCTTGGAGTTCAGCTGCGCCGAGTGGCCGAAGGACGAGCGCACGATGACGGGGCGGTCGGTCTTGAGCGCGTCGAGCGTGGCGGCGCTGGTTTCCGCGCCGTCCGGCAGCATCCCTTGCTGGAACCAGTTGACGACCACCAGCCAGCGGTCCGGTCCTGATTTTTTATCTTTGTCGAGGCACGCCTGGATGCGCGCCTGCAACTGGGGCACCGTCAGGGCCTCGTAATTCAGGCTGCAATTGAGCAGGCGGCTGCCGCCCGATTGCGGGTGCATATGGCCGTCGATCAGGCCGGGCATCAGCATGCGGCCTTTCAGGTCGATGACCTTGGTGGCTTTGCCGGTCAGCGCCCGGGCGCCGGCGTTGTCGCCGACGTAGACGATGCGGCCGCCGCGCACGGCCAGCGTCTGCCGCACGCTATCCTTCGCGTCGACGGTGTAGACATAGCCGTTGCGGTAGACCGTATCGGCCGGTGGTTCGGCACCACGCGCGGCGCCATGCGCCGAAACCATCGTCAATAGTGCCAGTCCTGCGAAGTAAGCCCTGCTGGTCATGCATCCCCCGGGTTATGCGGCCTCCATCTGTTTGGCGCGCGGCGCCAGCGGCAGAAACGCCAGCAGGTTCCCCGCCAACACCAAAGCCAACCCGGTCAAGGCCGGCGGCGTCCAGTGGTAGCCCTCGTAAATGGTCGAAATGGTCAACGCCACGATGGGGAATAATACCGTGGAATAGGCCGCGCGGTCCGGCCCCATGCGCCCGACCAGCATCAAATAGGCGGTGAAGCCGATCACCGAGCCGGGAATGGCCAGATACAGCAGCGCGCCCAGATAGCGCGGCGACGGATCGAGCGCGAACGGCATGCCCATCGCGAAGGCGGCCACGCCCAGGGTCGTCGAACCGATCAGCATGGCCCAGGTGTTGGTCAGCCACGGCGTCAGCCCGAGCGACTGCATGCGGCTCGACAGCAGGTTCCCGCACGAGAAGCACAGCGTGCCGGCCAGCGTCAGCGCGAGGCCGAACAGCACCTTGCTGTCGTTCCAGTGGCCGGCCATCTGCGGCGCGAACAGCAGCACGATGCCGCCCAGGCCGAGCAGGGCGCCCATCATCACCTGGCGCCGGATCGGCCGGCCGAGGAAGATGCGGCCGTTGATGGCGTTCCACAGCGGCGCGGTGGAGAACACCACCGCTTCCAGCCCGCTGGTGACCCATTGGCTGGCGTAGTAGAAGCACAGGAAGTTCAGGCAAAACAGCGCGATCCCCTGCGCGAACAGGTAGGGCCAGGCCTGGCGCGGCGGCCACCACGGCTTGCGGGCGATCAGCAGGAAGGCCATCAGCACGGCCGCCGCGAGCCAGAAGCGGTAGGCGATCGACACCGGCGCCGGCACCACGCCCAGTTGGAAGGTGATGGCGATCCAGGTGGTGCCCCAGATCAGGACCGTGAGAAAGTAGAGGAAGATATTCATGTCGCCATCTTGCCCCGGCGTGGTGGGCGCGGTTTGTCTGATCTTGCGCACTTTGCAGCGCCCGACGGCAGCGGCGCGCTTGCCATGCTAGACTTTTCAGCATGCACTCACGACCATCGCTC
>JBDSKP010000094.1:0-2080 GCA_039916925.1 Duganella sp. | reverse complement strand
TCGTCGCCGGCTCGCGCGAGATGCCCGGCGCCCTGCTGTGGGCGGCGACGGCGGCGCTGCGGGCCGGCGCCGGCAAGCTGACCATCGCCACCGCCGCCTGCGTGGCGCCGCAGCTGGGGGTGGCGCTGCCGGAGGCGCGCGTCATCGGTTTGGCCGAGACGCCCGATGGCGGCTTGGTCGCCGACGGCGCGCACAGTTTGTTCGAGGCCTGCCAGCGCGCCAGCGCGGTGCTGATCGGGCCGGGCATGCGGGACGAGGCGGCCAGCGCGGCGCTGGTGCGCGCGCTGTTGCCGCACTGCGCGCACGCGCCGTTGGTGCTCGACGCCGGCGCCATGGGTCTGGCGCGCGATGGCTTTCGCTTCGATAGCCCGGTGCTGATGACGCCCCACGCGGGCGAGCTGGCCGGGTTGACCGGCGAGGATAAGGAGGATATCGCCCAGGCGCCGCAGGTGGCGGCGCAGCGCGCGGCGCGCAACTGGCAGGCGGTGGTGGCGCTCAAAGGCGCGGTGACGGTGATCGCGGCGCCTTCCGGCCGGCGCTGGCGTCATGAGGGTGGCAATACGGGGTTGGCGATTTCCGGGTCCGGCGATGTGCTGGCGGGGCTCATCGCGGGCCTGGCCGCGCGCGGGGCGGCGCTGGAACAGGCGGCGGCGTGGGGCGTGGCGTTGCATGCGATGGCGGGCGAGCAGTTGTCGCTGAGGCATGGGCCGCTCGGGTATCTGGCGCGCGAGATCAGTGGCGAGGTGCCGGCGCTGTTGCGGGCGCTGGCGGCGCATTGAGCGCGAATATCCACGGAGACACGTAGGGCGGATTAGCGTAGCGTAATCCGCCATGCATGCGCCGCCGACGGCTCAAAGATGGCGGATTACGGCGTTCCGCCTAATCCGCCCTACGTGTCTCCGAGGTGTACGGGTGTCCCGATCCCGGCTTGCTTACTACACCAGCTTGGCCGAATGCTCGCGCGTGGCGTGGAACTTGAGCTTGGGCCAGCGCTCCTCCGTCAGCCGCAAATTGACGCTGGACGTGGCCAGGTATGCCATGTTGCCGGCGGCGTCGTACGCCACGTTGTGGCCGAGCGCGTTCTCGAAGTCGGCCAGCGCCTTCTTGTCGTCGCTCGATATCCAGCGCGCGCTGCTGATGCTGGTGCCCTCGAACACGGCGTCCACGCCATATTCGTTCAGCAGACGGCTCGCCACCACCTCGAACTGCAGTACGCCGACCGCGCCCAAAACCAGCTCGCCGCCCTGCACCGGCTTGAAGACCTGCACCGCGCCCTCCTCGCCCAGCTGCTGCAGACCCTTGTGCAACTGCTTGATCTTGAGCGGATTGCGGATCCGCACCGAGCGGAAAAAGTCCGGCGCGAAGTACGGGATCCCCGTGAACGTCAACAACTCGCCCTCGGAGAACGAGTCGCCGATCTGCATGTTGCCGTGGTTCGGCAGGCCGATGATGTCGCCGGCGTACGCCTCCTCCACCTGCTCGCGCGACGACGCCATGAACGTCACCACCGACGAGACCTTGATCTCGCGCCCCAGGCGCAGGTGCTTGACCTTCATGCCGCGCTCGAAACGCCCCGAGCACACGCGCAGGAAGGCGATGCGGTCGCGGTGCGCCGGGTCCATGTTGGCCTGGATCTTGAACACGAAGCCGGTGAACGGCTGCTCCTTGGGATCGACCGAGCGCACCGTGGCGTCGCGCTCGCGCGGCGCCGGGGCCCAGTCGACCAGCGCCGACAGGATCTCGCGCACGCCGAAGTTGTTGATGGCCGAGCCAAAGAACACCGGCGTCTGCACGCCAGCGAGGAAGCGCTCCAGATCGAAGGGATGCGAGGCGCCGTGCACCAGTTCGACTTCCATCTTGAGCTGCTCGATTTCAAGCGGGAACATGGCGCTCAGGCGCGGGTTGTCGATCCCCTTGATGACTTCGAAGGCGCCGTCGGCCTTTTCCTCGCCCGCCTTGAACAGCATGATCTCGTCGCGCAGCAGGTGGTACACGCCGCGGAAGTTCTTGCCCATGCCGATCGGCCAGGTGACCGGCGCGCATTCGATCTTGAGCACCGATTCGAGTTCGTCGAGCAGTT
>JBDSKP010000093.1:0-2352 GCA_039916925.1 Duganella sp. | reverse complement strand
GAAGCTGAATATAGCGGAATACCGATGAATATTGCAAATTAAGCCACAAATCGCGCCTGTCGATGGCGCCGGCGGCGCCGGTGTTCGTCGGGGGTTTCGCTGTATAATGACGACCCTCATCCGTTTCCGTAGTAGCCGCCATGACCATCATCGACCAGCCGACCACCGACAAAGCCGCAGCGCCTGGCGTCAAGCCGAGCCGCCGCCTGTCGGTCGCGCCGATGATGGACTGGACCGACCGCCACTGCCGCGTGTTCCACCGCCACATCAGCCGCCACACGTGGCTGTACACGGAGATGGTCACCACCGGCGCGCTGGTCTATGGCGACGTCGAGCGCCATCTGCGCTTCAACGACGAAGAGCATCCGGTCGCGTTGCAACTGGGCGGCAGCGACCCGGCAGACCTGGCCACCAGCGCCAGGCTGGGCGAGAAATGGGGCTACGACGAGATCAACCTGAACTGCGGTTGCCCGTCCGAGCGCGTGCAGAAGGGCGCTTTCGGCGCCTGCCTGATGGCCGAGCCGCAACTGGTGGCCGACTGCGTCAAAGCCATGCGCGACGCCGTCAGCATCGACGTCACCGTCAAGCACCGGATCGGTATCGACCAGACCGAAAGCTACGACTTCGTCCGCGATTTCGTCGGCACCGTGGCCGACGCCGGCTGTAAAACCTTCATCGTCCACGCCCGCAACGCCATCCTCAAAGGCTTGTCGCCGAAGGAAAACCGCGAGGTGCCGCCGCTGAAATACGACTACGCCTACCGCCTCAAACGCGATTTTCCTGACTTCGAAATCATCATCAACGGCGGCATCAAGACCGAGGCCGAGATCGACGAGCATTTGCTGCACCTCGACGGCGTCATGCTGGGCCGCGAGGCGTATCACAATCCGTTCGTGATGGCCGGCTTCGACCAGCGCTACTACGGCGACGACAGCGCCATTAAGTCGCGCGCGCAGGTGCTCGAGGCGATGATCCCGTACATCCAGGCCCAGCTGGCGCAGCACGGCGCCAAGGGACTCAAACTCAACAGCATCACGCGGCACATGCTGGGTCTGATGACCGGCCTGCCCGGCGCGCGCGCGTTCCGCCAGGTGCTGTCCGACTCCAAAAAGCTCGCCGCCGGCGACGCCAATCTCCTCCTCGAAGCGGCCGCCCGGCTGCGCTCCGCCGCCTGAGCATTGCCTTTCAGGCATTGATTCTTCGAAACTGTTGGTATTTCCACGCAGAAATTTGATCTGTACAATTTGATGGCATTTTTTTCTTGCTTTGAGGAAAAATTTGCATCTATAATTCATCAAATACCACACATTTCCAACACCATCCGACTGCATATTGCGGCGCAAAAACTACACCCAAGCCTTTGTGTAGCGCTAAATTTTGCATTCGCAGTCATTGTTTGCTAATGTCATGTTTTATTGATTTACAGCAATGGCCGTGCGGATAGCGTTCTCGCATCCACGAGGCAGCCCTGGGCAAATTCTTATCAACAGCGCCATTTAAGAAGAGACGAAATGAATTTAGCAAAAATGAAAGTCGGAACGCGCCTGGGCCTCGGATTCGCCCTGGTACTCCTGTTCCTGGTGGCCGTGACCACCGTGGGCATCTTCCGCATGGCGCAAATCCAGGACCGTCTGGACCACGTTATCGGCGTCAATAATGTCGTGTCCCGCCTGGTGATCGACATGCGCGACAACGTCAGCGACCGCATCGGCTCGCTGCGCGTGCTGACCCTGATGACCGACGCCGCTGACATGGAACCGGAACTGAACCGCGTCAAGGACCTGGCCGCCAAGTACACCGAAGCGCAGAACAAGCTGAGCGCCCAATTCGCCAAGGAATCGATCCCAGAGGAAAAAGCCCTGCTGGCGACCATCAAGGAACAGGAAGGCCTGGCCATGCCGGCGATCGCCAAGGCGACCGAGTTGTGGCTGGCGAGCAATGCCGAGGGCGCGACCCGCGTGCTGATCAAGGAAATCCGTCCAGCCCAGAAAAAATGGATGGCCGCGCTCGACCAACTGGCCGCGCTGGAAGACAAGCTGAACGCGCAAATGCAGGTGGACGCCGCCGCCGGCTTCTCCAGCGGCCGCAACTTCATGATCATCATGGGCCTGCTCGCGGTCGGTATCTCGATCGTCGCCGCGCTGGTCATCACCCGCGGCCTGCTCAAACAGCTCGGCGGCGAACCCGACTACACCGCTTCGATCGCCAGCAGCATCGCCAACGGCGACCTGGCCGTGGCCATCGACACCAGCGGCAACGACAAGGGCAGCCTGCTGTTCGAGATGAAGGAAATGCGCAACAGCCTGGTGGACATCGTCGGCCAAGTCCGCTCGGGCACCGAGACCATCGGCA
>JBDSKP010000092.1:0-2121 GCA_039916925.1 Duganella sp. | reverse complement strand
GATGTCCGGGCGCTGGTCGGCCAGCGTGGTGGCGATCGACTTGAGCAGCTCGCGCAGGCCGCCCTTGAGCAGTTCGTTGTAGGCGCCGAGGAAGACGATGCGCTCGCCGACCAGTTTTTCGTCGAAGAACGAGAAGCTGCTCAGGTGATTGAGCATCTTGCCGTGGGTTTCGGCGATCAGGGTCAGGATCAGCACCTTTTTGCCCTGGTGCGCGTGCTGGAAGCCGATCTGGCACGCCAGCGTGGTCTTGCCGCTGCCGGCCAGGCCCTGGATCAGATACAGGCTGTGGGCCGGAAAGCCGCCGCCGAGGATCTGGTCGAGGCCGGACACGCCGGTCTGCAGCAGCGGCATGCGCACCGCGGGTTGGGCGGTATGGGAGGAAAAGGTAGTCATGTCCACTCTCGGGGGCTCGTCGGCCACGAACGTACTTCATATGCAAACAGCAATATTGCGTCTGCGCAAATAACAGACACACTGTAGCACAGCAAGAATTATAGGAGGGCTAGCACGTCGCCCACGTACGCCAGCACACCCACGCGGGCAGGTAGTGGTTTTTTTTGTAAGTGCGAGAGCTTAGCCGATGAAGGAGTCGAATTGCAAGTCGAACTCTTGCAGCGCCTTTTGGGCGTTCTGCATCTTCTTGCGGAATTCCGGGCCGCGCTGCAGCGCCAGGCCGACGGCCAGCACGTCGATGACGACCAGGTAGGCCAGGCGCGCCGAGATCGGCGTGTAGGGGTCGATGTTGAAGATCAGGTCGATCGGGATCAGTACCGTGGCCAGGTCGGCCAGCGGCGTGCCCGACGGCGCCAGCACGATGACGTCGGCGCCGCCGCGGCGGGCCAGCTTGATCGATCGCACCAGCGACGGGCTGTTGCCGCGCTGGGAGATGGCGACCACGGCGTCGCCGGTGCGCAGCAGCGCGGCGGCGATGCTGTGGATGTGCGGGTCGGCGTAGGCCACGGTCGGCACGCCGGAGCGGAAGAACTTGTGCTGGGCGTCGGCGGCGACGATGCCGGAGGTGCCTTGGCCGTAGAACTCGATCTTGTTGGCCTTGGCCAGGATGTCGAGCGCCTTCTGGATCGCGTCCGGATCGAGGTTGTTGCGCAGGTCGAGCAGGGTGTTGATCGAGCGGCTGCAGATTTTGTTGACCAGGTCGGCCGCGAGGTCGTCCTGGGTCGGCTGCTCGTTGAGGCCGGGCAGCGCCAGCGCCAGCCCCTGCGCCAGCTTCAGTTTGAACTCGTGCCAGCCGTCGTAGCCCAAGGTGCGGCAGAAGCGCACGACGGTCGGCTCGGACACCTGGGCGCTCTTGGCCAGCGCCGTGATGTTCTGGCTCACGGTCGCGCCCGGGTGGTCGAGTACTGCCAGCGCAACCTTGCGCTCCGATTTGGAGAGCGAGTCGAGCTGGGTGCGGATGGAGTCGAGCAGCATCGTGGTGGCGGAGTGAGGGCGGAGCTTGCCGTCAGTCTTCAGGCAACGCTTCTTCGCGCCACTGAAGGCCGTCGCGGCCGATCAGCGCGGACGAGGCGGCCGGACCCCAGGTGCCGGAGGCGTACGGGATCGGGTAGCTGTCGTCGGTCTCCCAGTTGTTCAGGATGGGCTCGACCCATTCCCACGCCGCCTCCAGCTCGTCGCCGCGCATGAACAGGGTCAGCTGGCCGCGCAGCACGTCGAGCAGCAGGCGCTCGTAGGCGTCCATGCGGGGCGACTTGAACGATTCGCGGAAGTCCAGTTCCAGCTCGGCTTGCTTCAAGCGCATGCCGTCGCCGGGCGTCTTGGCCATCAGGTTCATGCGCAGGCCCTCGTCGGGCTGCAGGCGGATCACCAGCGAATTGGGTTGGAAGCTGTTGGTCGGCTGGGCGAAGATCGAGTGCGGGATCGGCTTGAAGCGCACGACGATCTCGGCCAGGCCGTCGGCCATGCGCTTGCCGGTGCGCAGATAGAACGGCACGCCGGCCCAGCGCCACGTGTCGATCTCGGCCTTCATGGCGACGAAGGTCTCGGTGCGCGAGTGTTCCGGCGCGTCCGGCTCGTCGCGGTAGCTCGGCACGGCCTTGCCGTCGACGTGGCCGGCGCGGTACTGGCCGCGCACGATGTTTTGCGCCAGCGTGGTCGGCGTGAATT
>JBDSKP010000091.1:0-5753 GCA_039916925.1 Duganella sp. | reverse complement strand
CGGCTTGCCGCCCCAGACGCTGCTGCCATAAGGGCGCGAGCCGACGTCGATGGCGTTCTTCAGCGGCGCCGGCACCGAGCGGTTGTATTCCGGCGTGACGAACAGCACGGCCTGCACTTCCTGGATGCGCTGGCGGAAGTGGCTCCATGTCTGCGGCGCGGTGGCGCCGTTTTCTTCCAGGTCCTGGTTGTACAACGCCATTTCGCCGATCTCGACGATGTTGAATTCCAGCGACGGCGGCGCCAGCGCGATCAGTTCGTGGGCGAATTTGCGGTTGATGGAATCCTTGCGCAGACTGCCGATCACTACGGCGACTTTTTTGGCGGGCATGATTTCTCCTGGACTGAATGAGGGAATTGAAATGCTACTGTACCGCATGCGCAAAAAAAACCACGCCGCGTTGCCGGGGCGTGGTGTTAGCGCTGTGTGCTTAAGCGATGCGCCGGCGCCGCAAGGTCGTGCGGGTTGCCAGCGGCCGATAGTTACTCGGCGTTCATTTCCTTCAGTAAATTGTCGGCGTGGTCGACGTGCTTCATGTTCCACAGGATGTAGCGCAGGTCGACCTGGATGTCGCGCGTCATCGCCTTGTTGAAGTCCCAATCGGAGATGATCGAATCGAGCGTGCCGTCGAAGGCCAGGCCGATCCACTCGCCCTTGGCGTTCAGCGCGGCCGAGCCGGAGTTGCCGCCGGTGATGTCCAACGTCGCCAGGTAGGCGACCGGCACCGATTTGAGCGCCGGATCGACGTACTTGCCGAAGTCCTTGGCCTTGATCGCGTCGAGCTGCGCCTTCGGCGCGTTGAACTCGCCTTGGCCGGTGGCCTTGGCGGCGACGCCGGCCACGGTGGTGAAGGCCTTCCAGGTGGTGCCGTCGGCGCCCGGATCGCGGCCGGCGATCTTGCCGAAGGTCACGCGCAAGGTGCTGTTGGCGTCCGGATAGACCGCGCGGCCCTTGCTGTTCATGTAGGCGATCTTGGCCTTCATGTAGTTGGCGTAGGCCTGCTGCAGCTTGCCGCCCAGCTCCTCCTCGGCGGCCTCCTCCTTCAGGTCGTTGTCGTACAGCGCCACGGCGGCCTTGATGAAGGCGTCGTCGCTGGCCTGGAAGTCCTGCGGCTTCTTGTCGAGCCAGGCGGCGCGCGCGGCGGGGTCGCCCAGCTTGCTGCCGGCGTACAGCTTGTCGAGCGCCGCTTGCAGATCGGCGCGGCCCATGCCGTCCTTGATGCCGACGACGGCGTCGAAGGCGGCGTTGCGCTGGGCCGTCGGTTGCGCCGCGTACTTGGTCAGGCTGTTCATGACGAGCGCCTTGTCGACCTTCTCGTCGTAGTTGCGCAGCAGCGCGGCCACGCTGGACTTGATGCGCGGCACGTCGCGGACCTGGTAGCCCAGCTTGCGTTCGACGTCCGGCTTGGCGCTTTCATTGGCCAGGCGGAACAGCGCGCGCGCGGTGTTGAGCAGGCGCGGCTTGGCGGTCGACAGGAAATAATCGCGCTTGGTCTCGGCGTCGCGCTGGGCGATCAGTTGTTCCACCTGTTCGATGTCGGCCGCGTAGTCCTTCTTGCGCGACGCGTCGGCGTTGATCCAGGTCTTCAGCGCTTCGTGCCCGGCCGTTTTGCGGGCCAGCATGTCGCTGTTGGCATACGAGTTCAGCATGCCCTGGCGGTTCTTGTAATAGTTGTTGATGCTGGCCACCTGCGACGCGTACTTCAGCGCGGCGTCCTTGTCGTCCCCGGTCATGGCGGCGATGGTCGCCAGGTTCTCGGCGGAGGTCTTGACGAAGTTCGGATAGCTCCAGTCGAAGGTAAAGGCCACTTCCGACGGCAGGCGGTGGCGGTTGGTGCGGCCCGGATAGCCCAGCACCATGATGAAATCGCCTTCCTTGACGCCTTCCCTGGCCAGCTTCAGGTAGTGCTTGGGCACGTAGGGGATGTTGTCCTTGCTATAGTCGGCGGCCTTGCCGTCCTTGCCGACGTAGGCGCGGTAGAAGCCGTAGTCGCCGGTGTGGCGCGGCCACATCCAGTTATCGGTATCGCCGCCGAACTTGCCCACGCCCTCGGGCGGCGCGTGCACCAGGCGCACGTCGCGGATCTCGAGCTGCTTGCTCAGGTAGTATTCCAGGCCGCCGTAGAAGGACGACACGGTGCAGCGGTGGCCGGCGTCTTTTTCGCACTCGGCGGTGATGGCCTTGCTGTTGTTCTCGATGGCGTCGGTGCGCGCCTTGCCGCTCAGTTTGGCGACATCGGCGGTGATCACTTGTTTGCTGACGTCGGTGACGGCCTTGGTGACGAAGATGCGGCTGCCGGGGGCGGCCGGCAATTCCTCGGCGAAGCTCTTGGCCAGGAAGCCGTTGGCCAGCAGATTGCGTTCCGGCGTGGAGTTGTGGGCCACGCTGCCGTAGACGCAATGATGATTGGTGGCGACCAGGCCCTGCGGCGACACGAACGACGCCGAGCAACCGCCGAGGCTGACGATGGCGCCCATCGGGAACTCGGTCAGTTTGGTCAGGTTGGCGGGGGCGAGCTTGAGGCCGGCGGCTTTCAGTTCCTTGGCCACTTGTGGCAGCTGTTGGGGCATCCACATGCCTTCGTCGGCATGGGCTGCGGTGCTCAGGATGGCGAGCGCGATCAAAGTCTTATGCATTGTTATCTATCGTTTCCAAAGTGGTGACGGGGACGGCGCTGGAGAGTATCCGCAGCATTGCCGTATACGTCAACCAAATTTTGACTATGCATAAAAGCAACTCCGGGGTCAGGTCTACCATTGCTACACGAGCTCATGCGTAGATGGCGGACCCGACCCCGGAGCGGGGTGTTTCCTGGCCCCGGGAGCGGGGATATCCAGTCCTACGGTCCAGCTCGTGTCGGAATGTTAGACTTGACCCCCACGGTTGACCTGGACGGGCACATCCAGTCCTACGGCCCAGCTCGTGTAGCAATGTTAGACTTGACCCCCCACGGTTTAGTCGGCTTTGATGGCTTCGATCTGGATCGCGAGTTTGACCTCCGGCGCGAACGCCGGGGTGCCGTAGTTCAGGCCGAAGTCGGTGCGCTTGAACTCGGCCGTGGCGTCGGCGCCGCATACTTCCTTCTTGTAGCGCGGGTGCATGATGCACTTGAACTTGTTCACCCTGAGCGCGACCGGCTTGGTCACGCCCAGCATCGTCAATTCGCCGTCGACGCCCACCAGCTGGTCGCCGTCGAACTTGAACGATTTGCTTTTGTAGGTGATCGCCGGGAATTTCTCGACGTTGAACATGTCCGGGCCGCGCGCGTGGCTGTCCATCTTGTCGAAGCCGAAGTTGATCGAGGCCGGGTCGATCGCCAGGTCCAGCGCGCCCGTCTTGGCCGCGCGGTCCATCGTGACCGTGCCGGTGGTCTTGTTGAACTTGCCGCGCCAGACCGACAGCCCCATATGGTCGGCCTCGAAGCTCGGGAAGGTGTGCGACGGGTCGACCGTGTAGGTGGCGGCGATGGCCGACGTGGCCGAGGCGGCCAGCAAGGTGGCGATCAGGATCTGCAATTTCATGTGGTGTGTCTCCCTGTGTGGATCATTCAAATATTATTGGCCGGCGACGACGTGGAACTTGATCGTGACGTCGTCGGCGACCATGCCGGTGTCCTTCCATTCGCCTTCGCCGATGTTGTACGTCAGCCGTTTGATCGGCAGCGCGCCGTCGAACACCTGCTTGCCGCCCTCGGTCTTGACCGTCAGCGGGAAGGTGATGTCGGTGGCCTTGCCCTTGATGGTCAGCTTGCCGGTGACGGTGAGCTTGCCGGGGCCGGCGCTTTTGATGGCGCTCGAGACGAACGTGGCTTTCGGGAACTGCGCCGAGTTGAACCATTCTTTCTTGGCCACTTCCTTGTTGTACTCCGGGTCGCCCATGTCGAGGCTGGCCGTTTCAACCTCGACCGTCGCCTTCGAGGCGTCCGGCTTGGCGGCGTCGTAGTCGATGGCGACCGTGTATTTCTTGAATTTCGATTCGATCGGCACATTCATTTGCTTGAACGTGGCAGACACCGAGCTCTTGGCCGGATCGGCCTTCAGCACGGCGGCGCCGGCGGCCAGGGCGACACCCATCAGGGAGACGAGGGCGATTTTCTTCATGGTTTTCATTGTGGCTCCGGTAGGGTGGGGTTACGGCAGCATGCGCTTGAGCGTGATGTCGCGGTCGATAAAGTGATGCTTCAGGGCGGCCAGCGCGTGGCCGACCACTACGCCCGCCATCGTCATGACCAAAACATAATGAACGGTTTTTAAGATGGCCTTAAGTTCCGGGTCCGGACCGATGATGGCCGGCAGGGGGATCAGTTTCAGATACACCACCGGCACGCCGGCCGCGCTGCCGTACAGGTAGCCCGAGATCGGCGCGGCGAACATCAGGAAGTACAGCAGGTAGTGCACGCCGTCGGCGACCTTGTGCTGCCATGGCGGGATGCTGACCAGCGGCGCCGGCGGCCGGTTCGCCTGGCGCCACAGCAGACGGACCGCCGCCAGCGCCAGCACCGTCACGCCCAGCCATTTGTGCCAGGAGAAGTATTTGAGCTTGGTCGGCGTGAAGCCGGGGATGTCGACCATCGTCAGGCCGAGGAAGAAGGCCGAGACGATCATCAAGGCGATGAGCCAGTGCAGCAACATCGCCGTCTTGGTATATCGTTGCATTTTATAGTGCTCCAGAAATAGTACGTATTAGGACTAATATACCAAAGAAACGCCGCATGCGTTGGCGGGCAATAAAAAAGCCCCCGGGACTGGCGTCGCGGAGGCTAGTGTATGACATCTTGCTAATTTACATCAGATGGCTTTTGCCAGAGCCGGGGCGATGCCGATGTAGTTGGCCGGCGTCATCGCCAGCAGCAGGTCCTTGGCGTCCCGCGGAATGGCCAGGCCGGTGATGAATTCGCGCAGCGCGTCCTTGGAGATGCCCTTGCCGCGCGTCAGTTCCTTCAACTGTTCGTACGGGTTCTCGATGCCGTAGCGGCGCATCACCGTTTGCACCGGCTCGGCCAGCACTTCCCAGTTGGCGTCGAGGTCGGCGGCCAGGCGCGCGTGGTTCACTTCCAGCTTGTTGAGGCCGCGCAGGCAGCTGTCGTAGGCCAGCAAGGTGTAGCCGAGGCCGACGCCGATGTTGCGCAGCTCGGTCGAGTCGGTCAGGTCGCGCTGCATGCGCGACACCGGCAGCTTCTCGGACAGGTGCTTGAGCACGGCGTTGGCCAGGCCCAGGTTGCCCTCGGAGTTCTCGAAGTCGATCGGGTTGACCTTGTGCGGCATCGTCGACGAGCCGATTTCGCCGGCTTTCAGTTTCTGCTTGAAGTAGCCCAGCGAGACGTAGCTCCAGATGTCGCGGTTCAAGTCCAGCAGGATGGTGTTGGCGCGCGCGAATGCGTCGAACAATTCGGCCATGTAGTCGTGCGGTTCGATCTGGATGGTGTACGGGTTGAACACCAGGCCCAGGCGCGTCTCGATGACCTCCTTGGAGAACGCCGCCCAGTCGAACGACGGATAGGCCGACAGGTGGGCGTTGTAATTGCCGACCGCGCCGTTCATCTTGCCCATCAGCCTGACGCCGGCAATTTTTTCGCGTGCCGTCTGCAGGCGAACCACCACGTTGGCGATTTCCTTGCCCACCGTGGTCGGACTCGCGGTCTGGCCGTGCGTGCGGCTGAGCATAGGCTCCGCTGCGAAGGTGTGGGCCATGTCACGCATTTGCGTGATGACTTTGTCCAGCGCCGGCAGCAGCACGGCGTCGCGCCCTCCCTT
>JBDSKP010000090.1:0-10548 GCA_039916925.1 Duganella sp. | reverse complement strand
CACCATGATCCTCAAGCCCGCCACGCCGCAAAACATCGTCATCGGCGGCCTGGCCGGCGCCATGCCGCCGGCGCTGGGCTGGGCCGCCATCGCCAACGAGGTGCCGATGGAGGCGTGGCTGCTGGTGCTGATCATCTTCGTCTGGACGCCGCCGCACTTCTGGGCGCTGGCGCTGTACCGCCGCGACGACTACGCCAAGTCCGGCCTGCCGATGCTGCCCGTCACGCACGGCATGCAATTCACGCAGTTCCACGTCTGGCTGTATTCGATCGCGCTGGCGGCCACCACGTTGCTGCCGTTCGCGGTGCAGATGAGCGGGCTGATTTACCTGGTCAGCGCGGTGATCCTCAACGCCGTGTTCCTGCACCACGCATGGAAAATCTACCGCCATTACACCGACCTGGTCGCCCGCAAGGCGTTCACGTGGTCGATCATTTACCTGTCGCTGCTGTTCGCGGCGCTGCTGGTGGATCACTACCTCAAACTATGAAAAAAATCCTCGCCCTGGGCCTGCTGGCCGTCTCCATGATGTTGGCCGGCTGCGGCGAGAAAACCGCGGCGGCGCCGACGTTCCAGAGCGTCGACATCACCGGCGCCACCTTCGGGCGCGACTTCGCGCTGACCGACCACACCGGCAAGCCGCGCACGCTGGCCGACTTCAAGGGCAAGGTGGTGGTGATGTTCTTCGGCTTCACCCAGTGTCCGGACGTGTGCCCGACGACGATGGCTGAAATGTCGGCCGTGATGAAGGAACTGGGCCCGCAGGCCGACCAGGTGCAGGTGTTGTTCGTCACCGTCGACCCCGAGCGCGACACCCAAGAACTGCTGTCGCAGTACGTGCCGGCGTTCGACAAGCGCTTCCTCGGCCTGTACGGCACGCCCGCGCAGACCGCCGCCGTCGCCAAGGAATTCAAGGTGTTCTATTCCAAGGTGGAGGGCAAGACGCCGGGCAGCTATTCGATCGACCACACCGCCGCCAGCTATATCTTCGACCGCAACGGCAAGGTGCGCCTGCTGGTGCGCCACGGCCAGGGCCCGGCGCCGATCGTCCACGACATCAAACAGTTGCTGTTGTGAGCGGGGACGGCATGGGACAGCGCTTTCAGCCTTTTACCCGCCTCGCCGCCATCATCCTGCTGGTGATCGGCTGCCTGTTCGTGCTGCGGCCGTTCCTGGCCGCGATCCTGTTCGCCTGCGCCATCGCCATCTCCAGCTGGCCGCTGTATCTGCGCCTGCTGGAGCGCGTGAAGGGGCGGCGCTGGCTGGCCGCCATCATCATGAGCGTTGGCCTGACGTTGCTGATCGTCGTGCCGCTCACCTTGGTCACCTGGAACATCGCCGACAACGCCTCCGAATTCTATGACCACTTCAAGGGCGACCTCGACACCGGCGCGCTGTCGCCGCCGGCGTGGCTCAAGGATATCCCGCTGGTCGGCGAGATCATCGACAGCTATTTGCGCAAGCTGCTGGGCAGCCGCGAGGAGCTGGTCAACACCGCCAAGGGCATGCTGGAGCCGGCGCGCCACTTCCTGCTCGGTAGCGGCATGGTGCTGGGCAGCGGCGTGGCGCAGGTCAGCCTGGCCGTGTTCGTCAGCTTCTTCCTGTATCGAGACGGCCAGTACATCGTCGTGGCGCTGTCGAACGCGATGAACAAATTGATCGGCGCGGAGCAAAGCCTGTCGGTCTCCGACACCGTCAGCCGCACCGTGCGCGGCGTCATGTACGGCCTGCTCGGCACGGCGCTGGCGCAGTCGGTGGTGGCGGCGATCGGCTTTTTGATCGCCGGCGTGCCGGCCGTGGCGCTGTTGTCGGTGGCGACCTTTTTGTTCTCGCTGATTCCCGTGGGACCGCCGCTGATCTGGGGCGGGGCGGCGCTATGGCTGTTCAACGAGGGCAGCGTCGCCTGGGGCGTGTTCATGCTGATCTGGGGCGTGTTCCTGATCAGCGGCGTCGACAACGTCGTCAAGCCTTTGCTGATCAGCCGTGGCAGCAGCCTGCCGTTCATCCTGGTGCTGCTGGGCGTGATGGGCGGGGTGCTGGCGTTCGGGTTTGTCGGCCTGTTCATCGGGCCGACGCTGCTGGCGGTGGGGCTGGGGCTGCTGCGCAACTGGACCGGCCAGCCGGTTTGATCGTGACGGCATCCCGTAGGGCGGATTAGCGCAGCGTAATCCGCCAAGCGCCGTCGGCGGCTCATGGCGGATTACGCGCTGCGCGCTAATCCGCCCTACATAAATGCATTACCTACAGATGTCGCGTCTCCGTCGGCGGGGTTTCCCAATTATCGTTGCGGCCGTCCAGATAGGTGATCGGCGCGTTGATCAGCTCTTCGCTGGTGACGTCGTCGAGGCAGGTCACATTAACGGCATAGAATTCGCCCCAGCGCGGCGAGTTGCCGATACCAAATGAGCGCACGCCGCAGTGGCGGCAAAACAGGTGCTTGTCCCGCTTGGTCAGGAACTGGTAGGTGGTAAGGTCCGCTTTGCCCGAGATCAGCCGAAAAGCCGCCGGTTGGACGATGGCCGGCCAGAACCGTACCTTGGTGCAGATCGAGCAGTTGCAGCGCAGGGTACCCTGGCTTAAATCGATGTCCGCTTCAAAGCGCACGGCGCCGCAATGGCAGCTTCCATGGTAGGTCTTCACGGCCTCTCCAATTGGTTCGATAGCGTCTGGGACTAATCCAGGTCGGCGTTGTCCTCGGTGTCATCCTTCGGAATGACCTTCACCAGCAGGATGCGCGGCCCGTTCATCTTCTTGGCGACGATATCGAAGTGGCGGAAGCTGATGCGCTGGCCCTGTTTCGGGATGTCGCCCAGCTTCAGCATGATCAGGCCGCCGACCGACTCCACCTCGTCCATCCCCAGTTCCTCGTTCTCGATATCGATGCCCAGGGTGCGCTCGAGCGAGAAGATCGGCAGGCTGGCCTTGCCGATCAGCGTGCCGTCGGGCTGCTTGAGCCAATCGTTCTCGTTGAGGCGGAACTCGTCGTGGATCTCGCCGACCATCGCGCCGAGCAGGTTGTCGAGCGTGATGAAGCCCAGCGGGCGCTTGCCCTTCTCGCCGATCAACGCGAAGTGCGGCGCGCCGTCGCGGAAGCGACGGAACTGCTCGAGCGCCGGCGTGCGCGCCGAAATCGTCTCCACCGGCCGCAGGAACGGCGTCAGATCGGTGATCGGCTTGCCCGACTGCTGGGCGAAGAACAGATCCTTCAGGTGCACCACGCCCAGCACCGTCTCGCCGTCCTTGTCGTAGTACGGATAGCGGCTGAAGCGGTTGCGCAGCATGGTTTGCAGGTTGTCGGCCAGCGAACGCCCGGCGTGCAGGCTGATCACCTCGTTGATCGGGCGCATCAGGTCCGACACGGCCAGGTCGCTGAAGTCCAGCGAATGGGCCAGGATGTTGCGTTCATCCTTGTTGTATTTCTCACCAGGCTGGCTGGTGCGCAGGATCATCTTCAATTCCTCGACCGAATAGTGGCTCTCGTGGCCGCCCTTGCCGGACAGGCCGGCCATGCGCAGCACCATGTTGGCGCTGCCGTTGAGCACCCAGATGAACGGATACATGGCCCAGTAGAAGGCGTACAGCAGCGGCGCGCTCCACAGACCGATCGCTTCGGGCATGCGGATGGCCAGCGACTTTGGCGCCAGCTCGCCGACGACGATGTGCAGGAACGAGATGACGCCGAAGGCGAAAATGAAGGCGATGCTGTGGACCAGCTTGGGCGAGTCGACGCCGACGGCGGTCAGGAACGGCTCGAGCAGGCTGGCGAAGGCCGGTTCGCCGACCCAGCCCAGTCCCAGCGAGGCGAGGGTGATGCCCAGTTGACAGGCCGACAGGTAGGCGTCGAGCTGGCCGTGTACTTTGCCGAGGATGCGTCCGCGTAGTCCCTGGGTCTTGGCGATGGCGCGAACGCGCGTCTTGCGCAACGTGACGATGCCAAATTCGGCCGCCACAAAGAATCCATTGAGCGCGACCAGGAACAGGGCGAGCACGACAAGCATAACGTTTTGCATAGGGGCCGAGCGGCGATTTACGTAGTTAAAACACGCATCTTAAACGACTGGGCAAGGATGGGGCGCAAATTGCCACTCATCAATCGAAAATCGGGTGGGTAGCCAAGCGGGCGATATTCGGCACCCTGACGACATTGATGTGCCACAAATGGCACCCATACGCACCAGCTAGCATACAGCGAGTGAGTGGCTGACTTCGGTTTGAGCGCTCATCGTGCTGGTCGTCACCAGCGTGTCGTCACGCTCGGTTGATCAAGTGGGGCGACGTCTAACTATGTTGCAAAGGAGAAGTATCATGCCAACTAATCAAATCAACGGACCTGAAGTCATGGCCGTCGCCCGGGCTGGGCAGGATCACGCGGTGGGAGGCCCCTCCTCGGCCGGGGTGGTTCGCAGCGCGCAAAGCGTGCAGGACGCTGACCGGTACGTTCGCCGGCTGGTCCCGGTAGCGGCTTCTGCTACCGGCACAACTTTGGCGCCCTGCATGGCCAGTGGTTCCTCAGCCTCAATTTGGCTGGTGTCAATCCGAGGTCATGCGTCTTCGTGGCGATCAGCGAGGGGGCCCAAGGCGGCCCGAACGCTGGCAAGTTCATCGGCGCGGCCCGCTACACCGTCCACAACGTCGCCCCGAGGGCCGGCGGCGTTGATATCCTGGTGGACATCGATTGGAACTCTCCGATCCTGCTTTATGTTGATTACTTTGTGTGCAACCCGTAATCCTGTTCTTGACGTAAGTGTTCAACCCGGCAAAATAGCGGGTAATGTCGTCGGATGAGCGTATCGACAGATATGGCGCGACGGCGCAAGGAGGAGGTTGCCGGTGCGTTAAGCGTGGCAGCCTCTTCCGCTGTATGAAGTCACATCGCTCGCAAGTCCACTACCGCTGCGGTGGTACAGTCGACGGCTCCCTCCCAGGCGAGTACGACCGCCGCATCGACTTACCACCAGATGCAAGATATGATGAGAAACGCCAGCTGTTTTTTCATCGTTGAATGCCCATCTCAACGCCAGCGTGCGAAGTGTTGATGTTCGGTTTGACGAGCAACCTGCGAGATTGCAATGAAGAGAGTTTCCGAGAAGTCCGCCGCCCATCGCGAAAAATGGGGCCTGTTTTTTCTTCGCAGTCCGGAGATACTGTTTTTATTTGTGCTGTGCGGATTCGGCGGTGTCGCCGCCCGCTGGCTTTTCATCGGCGTCGGTGCGCTCTTCGCGTTGGTCCCGATAATCGGATGCGCGGTGTTTTACTGGGCGCAGCTGCGGCGAAAGCGGGCCGACGTTGTCTGAGTCGGATGCCACCGTGCCGCTGGCGCTGCGCGTCAGGCAGTTTAATGAGTCGGATCTTGCCGAAGTCGGCCGAGTTTACGCCAATGCCAAGCGTGACGAGCTGGCATACGAAGCTAAAGCCGTTGAAATCATTCCGCTGGAAGTGGATGCGGTCATCCTGGCGGCGTTTCGCGAATCCGATGTCATCGTCTACGCTGATGACAGGGTTGTGGGATTCGCCGCCATGTTCGACGGACAATTGCGGGCGTTATTCGTGCATGGCGAGGCTCGCGGACGAGGCGTAGGCCGCGCCTTGCTCAACGCTGCGCTTGCACGCGCGCCGCGAGGGCTGTCACTGTACGTGGCCGAGTCGAATCTGAACGCGCGTCAGTTTTACGATCGAAGCGGATTCACCGTTACCGGTTCGGTGACCCGGCACTATAACGGCATGGACGTTAGCTACCTGAAAATGTCGTCGCCTTCCGCGTGAGGCGAAATCCCGCATCGCGTTCGTTTAACTCGCTTCGGGTCCATCCCTGGCCGGTATAAAATTTGTCGGCCCGCGTATCTTTCGATGTGCTCAGATGCACGCTGTCGTGACCGAGTTCGAATAACCAGTCGACAGCTGCTGAGAGCAAGCGTTTTGCGATGCCCCGGCCTTCGAACGGCGGTGAGACAAACAATGCCCAGATCGACGCGTCGCGTTTGTCAGCGTAGCAAAACCCGACGACCTCGCCGTCAACCTCCATCACCCAGCCGCGCCCCAACAGTTCCAGATAGTCCCGATACATTTGCTCGGTCACACGGCTCGGATCGGACAGGACGTTTTCCTTGACGGCCAGGCGGATAGCCGACATCGCCGGAATGTCGTCCACGCACGCTTGCCGAAGCTCCATCGCGTCGAAAAACCGCATGCCCGCATACGGCTCCTGACGGCATCGGGCGAGCCTGGAACCAAGCGATCCGACATGCGCCTCCAACTGGTGGCCGTCCGGGTCCAAAAAATAAAACGAGTCGCCTTCGCTGCGATTGGCCTTCCATTCGACGACACCAGCGGCCTGGAGGCGCTGGCGAAATCCGTCGAAATCCGCCTGCTGGATCGAGAAAGCATAGTGCGTGTATCCTGCCCCGTCCGCGCTGACGCCGCCGCCATCCAACGACAGGCAGAGCCACAACTCACCCAGGGAGACATAGGCGCCCGTGTTCCACGTCGCCAGCAAGCGAAAATTGAGCAGGCGGGTGTAGAAATCGATACTTCGCGCCAAGTCCGTGACGCCAAGGGTGAGATGATTGATTCCAGTGAGCATCGAAGTCCCGAAGGGCAAGTTTTAAGGCCGCCATCTTAACAAATGCGCGCGGCGTCCGGTCCTTGCCGCTTGCAGCGGACAATGTGCATTCGCGAGAGGGGGATGCAGAGCCGTTATCGCAAACTCGGTGACGTAACACTGCAATTGATGCGAGTCAATCATTCGCCATCGGCTGGCGCCACGTGGAAATGTGTGAGTTTTCGCGTTGGGCCGGATGATATTCTTAACGTCAGCCAAGTCTAGGAGGACAGCAAATGGCATTCACTTTAAAAAGCGTAAAGCCACCGTTGCCGGAATCGGGCACGACCAGCCATGTCATCAAGATGCTGTCCGCCAGCGCCGATGATTTTTCGAAGATCGTTTGGCCGAGCATCTCCCAACTTTCGATTGTCGGCGGCGGAAAGCTTCAGCCGGTGGAAGCGGTATCGGAAAAGAATTTCAAGGACCAATTGGATCTGCTAGCGGGAATCGATGCTTGGCACATACAGGCCAACCCGTCTTCGATCCGTGGCTTGGCGAGCAGGGTGCAATGGGGCCAGGCGCGAAAAACATTTACGATCCGCACGCGCTCCAAAGGCGGCGGGGAGACCGAACTGGAAAAACGTGCCAGAGCCATCGCCAATCGGGAAAACGGCCATCTGTACCCGCATTTAACTGTACAGGCCTACCTCGACAAACAAGCAGGGCAGTTGCTCTGTGCCGCCGTCATCAAAACCACCGATCTGATCGCGCGGGCCAGCCTTCTTCAGGCGACCATGAAGCACAACGACGATCGCTTCGGGTGTCTCCAAAATACTGATGGCAGCCAATTCATGTATATCGGCTGGCAATATCTTCTTGACGAGCAATTTGAACTGGGGATACTGGACAACGCGGTTTAGCAACCGCGTCCTGGTATGGCAATCCTGTGTCTTGACTTTTCAGGCTAGCCATCGCTGGACGCTTCCCGCGTCGGCAGCCAGCGCGGCTTTGTGTCGGTGTACAGTTCGCGCTCCACCGGTCCGTCGTATTCCGGCTCCACCGTGCCCAAGGTGAGGGCGATGCGGTCCGGGCTTTGCGTGCTGCGCCAGAACAAGGTCGAGCCGCACACGCTGCAAAAACCGCGCCGGCCGTGGTCGGACGACGCGTACTCGGTCACCAGATCGGCGCCGCGCTCGAAGGCGAAGCCGGCCGTGCCGACGTTGGCGTACGTGCCGGCCGCCGCGCCGTGCTGCTTCTGGCACATGGTGCAGTAGCAGTGGCTGGCATGCGACACCGGCCCCTCGGCCCGGTAGCCGACGCCGCCGCATAAACAACTACCTTTGAGTGTGCCGGTGCCCATCGCTTCCTCCCGTATCAAAAAAGTGGTCGCTAAACTGTAACCGATTCGGTAGCGCCTGTCAGCTTGCCACGGCGAACGGTCCGCTGTGCACCGCCGACAGGATCGCCTCGACGGCCGGATGCTTGATCTTGCGCGCGTTGGATATGGCATAGAAGTGCTCGCGCAGTTCCGGCGCGTCGCCGACCAGCACCGCGCCCAATTGATCCTTGATGTCCTGCGCCAGCGCCGACGTGGCGAAGAACAAGCCCATGCCGTTGCGCCCGAACGTGTTGAGCATGGCGTTGTCCTCGAATTCGCCGACGATCTCCGGGCGCACCTCATGCTGCACCAGCCAGGCGTCGATGCGCCCGCGCAGCGCGTTGTTGCGCGTGGGCACGAGCAACGGCGCGTGGTTCAGACTGGCCGGGAAGCCGGGACGGTATTTGTCGGCTAACTGTGGCACGCCGAACAGCTTCATGTCGCTTTCGCCCAGCAGGTGGCTGTACACTTTGAGGCTGCCGCCGGCGCGCACCGTGCGGTCCGTCAACACGACATCGAGCTTGCCCAGCGCCAAGTCGGCCAGCAGATCCTCGAACTCGGCCTCCATGCACACCAGCCGCACCTGCTTGTCGAGCTCCTGGGTGGCCTGCAGCAGGCGGAACGCGATCAGCTTGGGCAGCGAGTCGGAGATGCCCACCGTCAAGCGCATCTTGCCCGCCTCGGCCTCGTCTAGCGCGTCCTGCAATTGTTCGCCCAGCAGGAAGATCTGGTCGCAGTAGCTCAGCGCGAGCCGGCCCGCCTCGGTCGGCACCAGGCGCCGTCCCTGCGGCTCGAGCAATTGCTTGCCGATCGATTGTTCCAGCGACGCTAGCTGCATGCTGATCGTTTGCACCGCCAGCCCGAGCCGCTCGGCGGCGCGCGTGACGCCGCCTTCCTTGGCCACCATCCAGAAAAAATACAGGTGCCGAAAATTCAGTCCGCTGGTCTTCATCGTGCCTATCTTCCGTTTTTACGAAGTAATACTTCAATTATCTTCTATTTTTAAAATGATTGCGCGCCTATACACTGCGCTACATCAACTTATAACTGGGGAAAACATCAATGAAGCACTTTAGAATTTCCTTCCTGGTCAGCATCGTCTGTCTTGCGGCGGCCGGCTGGTGGGGTTACTCGCATAACGGCTGGCCCGGCGCCCTATCCGCGTTCGGCGTCGCGCTGATCCTGGCGGCGATGGAAGTGTCGCTGTCGTTCGATAACGCGGTGGTCAACGCGTCCGTGCTGAAGAACTGGGATGAGTTCTGGCAAAAGCTGTTCCTCGGGCTCGGCATCATCATCGCCGTGTTCGGTATGCGCTTGCTGTTCCCGCTGGTGATCGTGGCGGTCGCGGCCGACATCGGCATCATGGACGTGTGGACCCTGGCGCTGAACGATCCCAAGACTTATTCGATGCACCTGACCAACCACCACGCGGAAGTGGCGGCCTTCGGCGGCATGTTCCTGCTGCTGGTGTTCCTGAACTTCTTGCTGGATGAAGACAAGGAAGTACACTGGCTGGGCAACTTCGAGAAGAAGCTCGGTTCGCTGGGCAAGGTCTCGTCGATCTCGGTGATGATTTCGCTGGGCGTGCTGATGGCCTGTATGGGCCTGGTGACCGAGGCGCAGAAACTGATCGTGCTCATTTCCGGCCTGTGGGGCATCCTGGTGTATGTCGGCGTCGACGCCATCAGCGGCCTGCTGGAGAAGGAAGAAGCGGGCGGCAGCGATGTCGGCGACCTGGTCAAGAAGGGCGGTATCGGTGGTTTCCTGTACCTGGAAGTGCTTGATGCCTCGTTCAGTTTCGACGGCGTGATCGGCGCGTTCGCTATCACCACCGACGTCGTGATCATCATGCTGGGCCTGGCCATCGGCGCGATGTTCGTCCGTTCGATGACCGTGTATCTGGTGAAGAAGGGCACGCTCGACGAGTTCGTCTACCTGGAACACGGCGCGCACTACGCCATCGGTATCCTGGCGGCAATCATGCTGGCAAGTATGAAGTTCCACGTGCCGGAGATCTTCACCGGTCTGATTGGCGTGGCCTTCATCGCCGCCTCGGTCTGGTCGTCGGTGCGCTACCGCCGCAAGCAGTCGGCCACCGAAGCGATCGCCGCGTAAGATTTCTAGCAGCAGTTTCAAGCAGTAAAGAACACGGCGGGTCGTTAATCACGGACACGACCCGCCGCACGCAGTACCCAAGTCCGGTTTCTTTAAGGAGTATCACATTATGGCAATCAGTCTGCAAAAAGGCGGTAACGTTAATCTGAGCAAGGAAGCCCCGGGCCTGTCGCAAATCGTCGTCGGCCTCGGCTGGGACGCCCGCGCCACCGACGGCAGCGCCTTCGACCTGGACGGCTCGGCCTTCCTGTTGAAGGTCGACGGCAAGGTGCGCGCCGACAACGACTTCATCTTCTACAACAACCTGAAATCGTCCGACCAGTCGGTGACGCACTCCGGCGACAACCGCACCGGCGCCGGCGATGGCGACGACGAAACCGTCACCATCGACCTGACCAAGGTACCGGCCGACGTGGAACGCATCGCCATCTGCGCCACGATCCATGAAGGCGATGAGCGCCGCCAGAACTTCGGCATGGTGCAGAAGGCCTTCATCCGCTGCGTCAACGGCACC
>JBDSKP010000089.1:0-4285 GCA_039916925.1 Duganella sp. | reverse complement strand
GAGGCATATGTAGGCTGGTAACATAGCACTTTGTCATCCCAGTCCTACGCGGCCCCTCTTGTATTCCTACGTCGCGCCCAGTGGATTGCTAAAACGCCCCGACATAATTTTCCGCCAGCGCGGTCGCCATCGCGCGCGACGTGACGATATTCTCCAATTCCGCGCGCTGCATCTCGCGCTCGAACGGCGTCGCCTCGGCGAAGGTGTGCAGCAGCCGCGTCATCGTCCACGAAAAATACTCGGCCCTCCAGATACGCTTGAGGGCATCGTCGGCATAGCTTGCAAGGCGCTCGCCGCCGCCCTGGCGGTAAAACTGCTCCAATCCGCGCGCCAGCAGCTTGACGTCGGAGACGGCCAGGTTCATGCCCTTGGCGCCGGTGGGCGGCACGATGTGGGCCGAGTCGCCCGCCAGGAATAGCCGGCCGGCCTGCATCGGCGTCGAGACGAAGCTGCGCATGCCGATGATATTTTTTTGGAAGATCCTGCCCTCCTTGAGCTTCCAGCCATCGTGGTTTTCCAGCCGTCCGTGCAGCTCGGCCCAGATCCGATCATCCGACCAGTTGTCGACATGGTCGGTCGGATCGCACTGGAAGTACAGCCGCTGCACCGTCGGCGAGCGTGTGCTCACCAGCGCGAAGCCGCGATCGTGCTGCGCGTAGATCAATTCATCGGACGACGGCGCCGATTCGACCAGGATGCCAAACCAGCCGAATGGATAGATGCGCTGGAAGTTCTTGCGCTGCTCCTGCGCCGGCATGGCCGGGCGGCTGACGCCATGATAGCCATCGCAGCCGATCACGAAGTCCGCTTCGATGGAACGGGCCTCGCCGCCATGCATGAAGGTGGCCGACGGCTTTTGCGTGTCGACGCCGTGCAGCTGCACCTCGCTCACCTCGAACAGGATCTGGCCATCGGCCGCCAGGCGCGCCGCCACCAGATCCTTGATGACCTCATGCTGCGGATAGACGGTGATGGCCTTGCCGGTCAAGCCGGTCAGGTCGATGCGATGGCGCTTGCCGCCGAAAGCGAGTTCGAAGCCGTGATGCAGGGCGCCCTGGCCGCGCATGCGCTCACCGACGCCGGACTCGGTGAGGATATCCATCGTTCCCTGTTCCAGCACGCCGGCGCGGATGGTCGCCTCGATATCGGCCCGCGAGCGGGTTTCAATGACGATCGACTCGATGCCGTCGAGATGCAGCAGATGGGATAACAGCAGGCCGGCCGGGCCGGCGCCGATGATGGCTACTTGGGTACGCATGGTTGTCTCCGATGTGGTTATGAATGCGGCATGGCCGCATCTGTGACGCCATCGTAGCGCCGCCACGCCGTAAAAAAAATGGATGAAACGGCATAAAACTTGTACTATTTCGACAAACAATGGATTCCACACCATGCCCTCTCCAGCCAAAGAAGCCCTCGCCGACATCCCCAAGTTTGCCCTCTACGGGGAGCAAACCCGCACGGAAAACGCTGAATTCGTCCATATAGAGCTGATTGAGACCCGCAGCCGGAGGTACGACTGGCATATCGACAACCACACCCATCCGGGGATGTTTCAGGTACTTTTTTTATTCGGCGGCGAAGTGCGCGCCCGCGTCAACGACTCGCTGTGGGAGCGGCGCGGCCCGACCGTGCTCACCATCCACCCGTCGGTGGTGCACGGCTTCGACTTTTCGCCGGAGGCGCAGGGCTATGTGCTGACGGTGGACCAGAACGTGATCTTCTCGGCCGCCGACAATCAGGGCGATTTATTTTCCACGCTGTTTGTCGAACCGCTGGCGATCGACCTCGCGAGCCTGCCGGAGGTGCGCGCGCGCCTGGAGGCGCTGCTGCGGCAGCTGCTGGCCGAAGCGGCCTGGCCGCAATACGGCCACACGCTGATGCTGGACTGGCTGGCGCGTGCCGCCCTGCTGCTGCTGGTGCGAGTGCAGGCCGACCACCGCTTCGCCGACCAGTCGGGCCGGGGCGACTTCGAGCTCTTTAGCCGCTTCCGGGCGGAAGTGGAGCGTCATTTCAAGGAGCAGTGGCAGGTCGGCCAGTATGCCGATGTACTCAAGGCGTCGCCGGTACGCCTCAACCGCCTGTGCCTCAAACTGTCCGGCAAATCGGCGTTCGATATCACCCAGGACCGGCTGATGCTGGAGGCATGCCGCAAGCTGACCTACGTCCCGGCCAGCATCGCCAGCATCGCTTATGAACTGGGGTTCCAGGACCCGGCGTATTTCAGCCGTCTGTTCAAGAAGCGCATGGGCCTCACGCCCAAGCAATTCCGCAAGACCGACTAGAGCAAGGCGTTCAGCTCCACCTGCATCTTGATCAGCGCCGGCAGGCAGCGCTCCACCATTTGATCGAGCGGCATGCGGGCCGCGTGCACACTGATGTTCATCGCCGCCACCACCTCGCCGCGGAAGTTCTTCAGCGGGACCGCCATCGTGCGCAGCCCCAGTTCCAGTTCCTGGTCCACCAGCGCGTAACCCTGCGCCCGGGCACGCGCGATCTCCAGCGCCAGACGCTCCTTGCTGACGATCGTATGCTCGGTGATCTGTTCCAGCCGCACGCGGGCCAGAAAACTCTCCAGTTGGTCCTGCGGCAGGCTGGCCAGCAGCACGCGGCCGTTCGCGGTGCACCACGCCGGCACCCGCGTCCCCGGCTGCAGCGTTGCCGATACCAGCTGGCCGGCGCTGACGGCGGCCACGCACACCAGGTGATCGTGATCGAGCACCCCGGCCGATGCCGCCTCCCCCACCGAATACGCGAGCCGGTACAACAGCGGCTGCGCCAGACGCGGAAGCCGCGCCGAATGCAGATAGGACTGGCCTAGCCGCAGCACCATCGGCGTCAGCGAAAACAGCTTGTTCTCGTGCCGCATATAGCCCAGATGGGTGAGCGTGATCAGGTAGCGGCGCGCCGCCGCCCGCGTCAGGCCGGTGCGCTCGGCCACTTCGGCGATACTCAGGCGGCCGCGCTCCTGGTCGAACGCCTCGATCACTTGCAGGCCTTTTTCGAGGCCGGCGATCATGTCGCGCTTGACGGGAGGGTCGATTTCGGTGCTCATTACGTCGAAAAACAGGAATTTGGGCGATAGGCGCACAAATTGTGCGTATAGCGAATATAACACGCGGCCGACGGCTTGCGATGGCGCGCCCGCTTTCGTACCATCGACAGCACAACAAACCACGGCACCAACTTCAGGAGACCAGCAGTGAAATTCGATGCTATCGCGCCCGGCGTCTATCCGGAGCTGATTTACCCGTCCTATAAATCCACCCTTAAACGCGGCCCCGAACAACCGGCGTTACGCATCGTCGCGCCGGTGCCGGTGACGCAAAATATCGCGCCGTCGCCGCGCATCCTGCTGCCGAACGACATGGACCTGACCGCCCACGGCGAATCGGAACCGCTGGGCGAGAAGATCGTCGTCACCGGCCGGGTCGTCGACGAAGACGGCAAACCGGTACGCAACTCGCTGCTGGAAGTCTGGCAGTGCAACGCGGCCGGCCGCTATCGCCATAAGCGCGACCAGCACAACGCGCCGCTCGACCCCAATTTCAACGGCTGGGGCAAGATGATGACCGACGACGACGGCCGCTATCGCTTCGTCACCATCAAACCGGGCCCGTACCCATGGGGGAATCACGACAAGGCCTGGCGCCCGGCGCACATCCACTTCTCGCTGTTCGGGAACGTCTATGCGCAGCGGCTGGTCACGCAGATGTACTTCCCCAGCGATCCGCTGTTCGACTACGATCCGATCTTCCAGAGCATTCCGGACCTGGCCGCGCGCCAGCGTCTGATTTCCCGCTTCAGCCTTGAGCACACGGTCAGCGACCAGATGCTGGGCTATGAATTCGACATCGTGCTGCGCGGCCGCGACGCCACCCCAACCGGCATCTGAGAGGAACCGACATGACCAATTCCGCAAAACCGATCACCACTTCGCAGACCATCGGCCCGTTCTCGCATGAGGCTTGGCAATGGGCGGCGGACCTGAGTGACGCCGTCAGGCCGGCCGACTTCCTCACCATCACCGGCACCATCTACGACGGCGACGGCTTGCCGATCAACGACGCCCAGATCGAAGCCTGGCAGCCCGCCGCTGCCGAAGCGGAAGCGGCGCAACCGGTCGCCGGCTTCCGCCGCGTGCCGAGCGGCGACCAGGGCGAGTTCACGCTGCGCCTGTCGGCCAGCCCGCAGCCTCCGGGCCAGCCGTTCGCTTACATCACAGTCTTCGCGCGCGGCCTGGTCAAGCACCAGTTCACAGCCGTATTCCTGGAAGACGACGCGG
>JBDSKP010000088.1:0-3186 GCA_039916925.1 Duganella sp. | reverse complement strand
CTGCTCGGCCCCGGCATCATGGGGCGCGCCTATCCCGAGTACTACAGCTTCGTCTTCACCCCGCAGGTGGTGCAGTCGCTCAACGGCATCGCCTGGTGGGCGGTGATGATATTCGTGATGATCGCGGGCATCGAACTCGATCTGAAAAAAGCCTGGGAATACCGTCGCGAGAGCACGGTCACCGCCGGCTTGGCGTTGGGCATGCCGCTGGTGTTCGGCTGCGTCGCCGCGCTGGGCATGCTCGGCTACGCGGGCTGGGTCGGGCCGAAGGCGCAGAGCTGGCAGTTCGTGCTCGGTGTGGGCATGGCGTGCGCCGTCACCGCGCTGCCGATTTTGATCCTGCTGATGGAGAAACTGGAGATCCTGCGCCAGCCGATCGGCCAGCGCATCCTGCGCTACGCCAGCCTGGACGACATCGCCATCTGGGGCGTGCTGGCCGTGATCCTGCTGGACTGGGACCGGGTCGGCCGCCAGCTCGGCTTCCTGTTGGTGTTCGCGCTGGCGACCCGGCTGTTCCGCCACATGATGGTGCGCCTCGAGGAGCGCGACCGCTGGTATGTCTCGTTCGTCTGGCTGGCGGCGTGCGCGTTCGCCGCCGACTGGGCCGGCCTGCACTACATGGTCGGCGCCTTCCTGGCCGGCGCCGTCATGGACACCGGCTGGTTCAACCAGGAGAAGATGGACTTCCTGCGCGCGAATGTGTTGATGGCCGTGATGCCGGTGTTTTTCCTCAGCACGGGCCTGCGCACCAACTGGGAGGTCGGCGGCTCGGCCGTGTTCGTGGCGGCGGCCGTGTTGCTGGCGGCCTCGGTCGGCGGCAAGCTGGCCGGCGTGCACCTGGCCGGCAAGATCCTTAAATGGGGGCCGGGCGAGGCCTCGATCATCGGCTGGCTGTTGCAGACCAAGGCGCTGATCATGATCATCTTCGTCAACATCCTGCTCGACAAGGGCATCATCACCAACGGCACGTTCACCGCGTTGCTGCTGATGGCCATCGGCAGCACGATGCTGACGGTGCCGGTGGTGTATCCGAAATTGCGGGCCGCGGCGCAGCTGATCTTCAAAACCAGCTGATATAATGGCGGCATGAACGATACTACTCAACTCCCTCCGCTGCCCGATCGCCTGTCGATCGATCCGCGCAGCCCGCACCATGTCGCCGCCGTGTTCGAACACGACGTCGGCATCCGTTTCAACGATAAAGAGCGTCTCGACGTCGACGAGTATTGCATCAGCGAAGGCTGGATCAAGGTCCCGGCCGGCAAAAGCCTGGACCGCAAGGGCAATCCGATGCTGATCAAGCTCAAAGGCAAGGTCGAAGCGTTTTACCGTTGATCGCGTGAGCGACCGCCGCGGCGGTCGACGCGCAAAAAAGGCCGCCTGGTTCATCCGGCGGCCTTTTTTATTTGGGCGACTGCTCGCTGCGCAACTTGTCGAGCATCTGCAACGTCGACGGCACCAGGTTCATGATGCCGTGGTAGGCGCAGTACTCGCAAAACGCTTCTTCCGGGCTCATCGCGTTGATGCTGCTGTCGGAGTGTCCCCGGCGGCGCAGCGCCCTCAGGCAGGCCGCATCCATATTTCTGGCGTTCATGCAATTACTCCCTTTCGAGTTTAGGTATTGAGAATCACTCCGCCCATTATAGTTTGAAAATAGTTCTACGTGGAAACTATGTTGGGGTTTGCTAAAAGGGCGGGGGATTTTCACCAATATTAGGGACTCGATAACGGCGGCGGGGCGTTCACAGCGCCGGTTGCGCGGCGGCGGCGGCGGCCATGCCGCGCTGCAGCCGCCACACCAGCGCCAGCGCCAGCAGCGAGGTGGCCACGACGACATAGCCGATCACGTTGAAGTGCTGCAGCTTGCCGTCCGGCGCCTGGGTGACGATGTGGCCGGCCACGACCGAGGCCACGCCGCCCGACAATTGCTGGATCGACGCGCTGATGGCGTTGAAGGCGCCGCGCTGGGTGGCCGGCGGCACCGACGCGGCCATCGCCTGGTACGGGATCATGCGCGAGAAGATGCCGACGAACATGATGGCGTTGATCGCCACCAGCGCCGCCATCGGGATCGGGCCCAGGTGGGTGTAGACCACCACGACCACCATCGACAGCAGGCTGCCGAACACGAACACGGGCCATTTGCCGCGGGCGTCGACGGTCTTGCCGATCAGCGGGCCGGCGAAGATGGTGCACACGCCGGTGATCAGGTAGACGGTGGGCAGGTGGTGCAGGTCGATGCCGAGGTTGTTGACGATGTAGGCGCTGCTGAACGGCATGAGCATGAAGCCGCCCGTGGTCAGCAGCGCGGTGATGGCGAACGCCAGCAGATGGCGCCGCACCGTCACCGTGTGGTACAGGTGCATCCACGGGCTGTGGGCGTGCGGCTGGCCGAGGTGGGCGTCGACCGGTTGCATTTTCCACGCCACCAGCAGGCCGCCGACCAGGCCGAAGATCGCCATCGCCAGGAACGGCACGTGCCAGTCCCACCGGTTCGACAGGTAGATGCCGATCGGGATGCCGAGCACCTGGCTGGCGGCGAAGGCGCTCTGGATCAGGCCCATGACGCGCCCGCGCATCTGCGGCGCGAACAGGTCGGTGGCGATGGCCAGCACGATGGAGCCGATGACGCCGCCGAACAGGCCGGTGACCACGCGCGCGGCCAGCAGGCTCTCGAAGCTTTGCGCCAGGCCGCACCAGACGGTGCCGAGGATGAAGCCGGTGTAGAAGAACAGCAGCAGTTTCTTGCGGTCGTAGCGGTCGGCGAAACCGGCCGTCAGCAGCCCGGAGGCGCCGGCGCTGAAGGCGTAGGCCGACACCACCAGGCCGAACTCCGTCGGTCCGATCTTCAGGGCCGGCATGATGACCGCGCCCAGCGGCGACATCAGCATGAAGTCGAGGATCACCGCGAACTGCAGGAAGGCCAGCATGGCGACGACGATTTTTTGGTACGGCGAGAACTGCGCCGCCGGGGCGGCCTTATTTTTAGTCATGGGTGCGGTCCTTGGCCGGGCCGCCGCGGAAGCGGCCCATGCGGGTTTCAACGAATTGGTCGCGTTCTTCCTGCGTCATCGCCTGCCAGCGCTGCCAGCGCGCCGCGCCATGGTGGCGCCCGCCGAGGCCGCCGAACAGGATGCGGCACAGCACCAGCAGGCCGAGCGCCCGCCAATAGTCCAGTTGCGCGCT
>JBDSKP010000087.1:0-7440 GCA_039916925.1 Duganella sp. | reverse complement strand
GCGCAGGAAGAAACGGCGATAAGCCGAAAACAGGGTTTCGAAAGCGGGGTAAATCAGCAACAGCACCGGATACCAGGTCGATACCTCCGGATTGCGGATCACCAGCAGCAGCGCCAGTTCGCCGAGCATGAAGCCGATGAAATAGGCACCGCCGTCGCCGAGGAAGATCATGCCGACCGGGTAGTTCCAGATCAGGAAACCGGCGGTCGCGCCCGCCACCATCAGCGCGGCGATCAGCACGAACATATCGTTGACCTGCAACGCGACATAACCGAGCGACAGCAACATGCAAATACACACCACGCTGGCCAGGCCGTTAAACCCGTCGATGATATTGACGGCGTTGGCCACGCCGGCCACCGCCAGCACCGTCAGCGGCAGCGTGACCCACACATATTGGATGGGCCAGGCGGCGAACGGGAAGTCGATCCGGTCGATGCGCGCGTCGAGCAGGAAGTAGCCGAGGGCGGCGGCGGCCATGGTCAGCAGCAGCCGGCGCGTGGCGCTGACGCGGCCCGTGTAATCCTCGACGATGCCGCCGACGAAGGCGACGGTCGAACACGCCAGCAGCGAGAACAGCCAGTTGCCCATGGCCGGCACGCGCCAGATGGAAATGGTGGAACTGAGCGCGACCGACAAAAAGATCGACAAGCCGCCTATCCGCGCCACCTGGTGGGCATGCACTTTCTGGACGCCGAGGAAATCGGCATCCAGCGCCGGACCGTGCAATCTGGATTCTTTTATGACCAGCAGGGTAAGCAGCGCGGAAGCGATAAAGCTCAGTAAAAAGGAAAACATATTTTATCTATACAAAATTACCGGATGCGCTGACCGGTACGCAGGCGAGTCTTCATCCGCCGGGGGTTATCGGCACGCTAACCCGCGATTGTACCGGATTGGCCACGGCAATCCTGAATTGATAACGTCGATTAGCGCATCCGCGATGCGCCGGCATCATAACAGCAGAAAATCGGCAAGGCGTAATTGCTTACCAATCGATACAAACTTTGGGGCCAGGGCCACCATTTCTACACGGGCCGAAGCGTATCAGTCCATGCACAGCCGCAGCGCCTCTTTCCACTCGGGCAAATGGCAAAAGCGCGTCATCAAGCGCTCGGAGGACATCACCGAATATTGCGGCCGCCGGGCCGGCGTCGGATAGTCGGCGCTGGCGATCGGCAGCACGCGGCACTCGAGCCCGGCCGCCTCGACGATCGCCTGGGTGAACTCGAACCAGGTGGTCCGGCCCTGCGCGCTCAAGTGATAAACGCCGCTGTTGCGCGTCCACCAATCGTCGCCGCCGGCGCGCGCCTGCGCCAGCACCAGCGCCGAGGTGTCGGCGATGGTCCGGCTCCAGGTCGGCGCGCCGTGCTGGTCGGCCACCACGCGCAGCTCGTCGCGCTCCCTGGCCAGGCGCAGCATCGTCAGCAGGAAATTCTTGCCGCGCATGCCATACACCCAGCTGGTGCGGAAGATCAGATGCGGGATGCCGGCCTCGGCGATGGCTTGCTCGCCGGCCAGCTTGCTGGCGCCGTACACGTTCAGCGGCCCGGTCGGATCGTCCTCCACCCGCGCCGCCGGGTCGGCGCCGTCGAACACATAGTCGGTCGAATAATGCACCATCGCCGCGCCCAGCAGTTTGGCTTCGCGCGCCATCAGCCCGGGGGCCTCGGCGTTGACGCGGTGCGCCAGCGCCGGCTCGCCCTCGGCCTTGTCGACCGCCGTGTAGGCGGCCGGGTTGACGATCAGCCCCGGCTTGACCTGGCGGATCACGTCGCGCACCTGGCCGAGGTCGGACAAGTCCATGACGGCGCGGTCGACCGCCACCACCTCGCCCACGCCCTGCAGGCTGCGCGCCAGCTCGTACCCCACCTGGCCGGTGGCGCCGGTGAGCAGGATCTTCACGCGAACACCTCGGCGGCGGCCAGCGGCAATGCGGCCTGGTCCTTGGCTGACAGGGTCGGCGTCACGTCCAGCGGCCAGACGATGCCGATGGCCGGGTCGTTCCACAGGATGGCGCGCTCGTGCTCGGGCGCCCAGTAGTCGGTGGTTTTATAGAGGAACTCGGCGTTGTCGCTGGTGACGACGAAGCCGTGCGCGAAGCCGGCCGGTATCCACATCTGGCGCATGTTTTCCGCGCTGAGCTCGACGCCGTACCACTGGCCGAACGTCGGCGAAGCCTTGCGGATGTCGACGGCCACGTCGAACACGGCGCCAGCGGTCACGCGCACCAGCTTGCCCTGCGGCTGCTGGATCTGGTAATGCAGGCCGCGCAGCACGCCCCGGCGCGAGCGCGAGTGGTTGTCCTGCACGAAGTTGGCCGTCACGCCGGTCGCCTCGGCGAACTGGCGCGCGTTGTAGCTTTCGTAGAAAAAACCGCGCTCGTCGCCGAACACGCGCGGCTCGAGCACCAGCAAGCCTTCGAGCGGTGTGGTGACAACCTTCATCGCTGCACGACCTTGTCTTCCAGTATCCGCAACAGATACTGACCGTAATTGTTCTTTTTCAGCGGCTCGGCCAGCTTGCGCAGCTGGGCGGCGTCGATATAGCCTTTGCGGTAGGCGATCTCCTCCGGGCAAGCCACTTTCAAGCCCTGGCGCTTTTCGATGGTGGAGATGAACTGGCCCGCCTCCAGCAGCGACTCGTGGGTGCCGGTGTCGAGCCAAGCCATGCCGCGCCCCATCACCTCGACGTTGAGCTGCTGCTTTTCCAGGTACACGCGGTTGACGTCGGTGATCTCGAGCTCGCCGCGCGCGGACGGCTTGATGCCGGCGGCGATGCCGCACACCTGATTATCGTAGAAATACAGGCCGGTGACCGCGTAGTTGGATTTGGGCTGCTGGGGCTTTTCCTCGATCGACACGGCCTGGCGGTCGCCATCGAACTCGACCACGCCGTAGCGCTCCGGGTCCTGCACGTGGTAGGCGAACACGGTGGCGCCGTCGGCCTGTTCGCTGGCGTGGTTGAGCAGCGCGTCCAGATCGTTGCCGTAGTAGATGTTATCGCCCAGGATCAGCGCCGACGGCGCATCGCCGACGAACTCCTTGCCGATGATGAAGGCCTGCGCCAGACCGTCCGGCGACGGCTGCACCGCGTAGCTGATCCGGATGCCCCACTGGCTGCCGTCGCCCAGCAAGTCCTGGAAGCGCGGCGTGTCCTGCGGCGTCGAGATCAGCAGGATCTCGGTCATGCCGGCGAGCATCAGCACCGTCAGCGGATGGTAGATCATCGGCTTGTCATAGATCGGCAGCAGTTGCTTCGACACGCTCATCGTCACCGGATACAGACGGGTGCCGGAGCCGCCGGCCAGAATAATGCCCTTGCGGCGGTTGCCGTGTGTTGTGCCCGTAGTACCCATTATGATTGGCCTTCGCGATTAAAGTAGTTGGTTTCCACCCATTTGGCATAGCTGCCCGACTGCACGTCGGCGACCCAGGCCTGGTTGTCCAGGTACCACTGCACGGTCTTGGCGATGCCGGTCTGGAAGGTCTCGGCCGGCTTCCAGCCCAGTTCGCGCTCTAGCTTGCGTGCGTCGATGGCGTAGCGGCGGTCGTGGCCGGGACGGTCCTTGACGTAGGTGATCTGGGCGCGGTAGCTGGCGCCGTCGGCCTTCGGCGCGACCTTGTCGAGCATGTCGCACAAGGTGTGCACCACGTCCAGGTTGGCCATCTCGTTCCAGCCGCCGACGTTGTAGGTCTCGCCCAGGCGGCCGGCCTCGAGCACGCGACGGATCGCCGCGCAATGGTCGCTGACATACAGCCAGTCGCGCACCTGCTGGCCGTCGCCGTAGATCGGCAGCGGCTTGCCCGCCTGCGCGTTGGCGATGATCAGCGGGATCAGCTTTTCCGGGAAGTGGTACGGACCGTAGTTGTTCGAGCAGTTGGTCGTCACCGTCGGCAAACCGTAGGTATGATGATAGGAACGCACCAGATGGTCGGACGCGGCCTTCGACGCCGAATACGGGCTGTTGGGCGCGAACGCCGTCGTTTCGCTGAACGGCGCGTCGTCCGGGCCGAGCGTGCCGTAGACCTCGTCGGTGGACACGTGCAGGAAGCGGAACGCGGCCTGGTCCGAGTCCGGCAGCGCCGACCAGTAGGCGCGCGTGGCCTCGAGCAGGCTGAACGTGCCGTTGATGTTCGTGTTGATGAATTCGCCGGGACCGAGGATAGAGCGGTCGACGTGGCTTTCGGCGGCGAAATGGACGATGGCGCGCGGCTTGTGCCGCTGGAACAGTTCCAGCACCTGGGCCTGGTCGCAGATGTCGCCGCGCACAAAGATGTGGCGCGGGTCGTTTTTCAGCGACGCCAGGTTATTCAGATTGCCGGCATAGGTCAGCTTGTCATAATTAACCACCGGCTCGTCGGACTGGGCCAGCCAGTCGAGCACAAAATTTGAACCGATAAAACCGGCACCGCCCGTAACAAAAATCATTTAGTATCCCGCAGCAAGAGTCAAAAAAGTCGTAAGAGTGATTTTATGTGAAACTGCGCTGCCCACGGGCAAAAATCAACACTCGCACTCTGATTTCAGGGTAATTCCGATTCCAAAGCAACGAACCAGAGAGCAACCATATGAAAACCTATGTAATCGGGGATTTACAAGGCTGCCACGAGCAGGCCTTGTCCATGCTCGAGCGCATACGCGCGCACGCGGCCGCGGCCGGCGTGGCCGAACCGGCGATCCTGTTCGCCGGCGACCTGATCAACCGGGGCCCGGACTCGCTGGCCACCTTGCGCCACGTGCGCAAACTGGCGCTGGCCAGCGGTGGCCTGATAGACAGCGTGCTCGGCAACCACGACCTGCACCTGCTGGCGGTGGCCTACGGCATCCGGCCCGAGCACAAGTCCGACACCTTGGCCGACATCCTGCACGCGCCCGACCGCGACGAGCTGGTCGACTGGGTGCGGCGCCGTCCGCTGGCGATCCAGACCCCGGGCCACGTGCTGGTGCACGCCGGCCTGCTGCCGCAGTGGAGCGCCGACCAGGCCATGGCGCTGGCCGGCGAGGTGCAGGACATGCTGCGCGGCCCGGACGCCTCGTTCGCCGATTTCCTGGCCGAGATGTATGGCAACCTGCCCGATCAATGGTCCGACGCGCTGCGCGGCGCCGACCGGCTGCGCTGCATCATCAACGCCATGACGCGGCTGCGCTTGTGCACGGCCGACGGTGTGATGGATTTCAAGATGAAGGAAAGCGGCAAGGCCGAGGAAGGCTCGGGCCTGATGCCGTGGTTCGAGGTGCCGGGCCGGCGCAGCGCGCGCGACACGGTGGTGTTCGGCCATTGGTCGGCGCTGGGGCTGACGTTGAGGCCGAACTTGATCGGCCTCGACAGCGGTTGCGTGTGGGGCGGCCGGCTGTCGGCCGTGTGTTTGGAGGACCGCAGCCTGTTGCAGGTGCAATGCCCGGAGTTCCAGGAGCCGTCGAACAAGAAAAAGGCGGCGTAACCCCGAACCCGCAAATCACGGAAAGGGGTCGGACCCAACGGGGTCCGCCCCCGCGTCGGCGTCACGCCTGGGGGTGGCTCCCGGCTTTTACGCCCAGCGCGGCGGCGACCGCCTGGTGCGTCACCTCCGCCAGCTCGCGCCGGTGCGCGCCTACCGTGTCGATCGGCGCCAGCACCGTCAATTTCGCCATCACCGGCGGGCCGGCGAGGATCGCGATGATGCTCTCGGCGAACGTCATCTCCCCAATGAAATCGACCGACGGATGCGACGCGCCGTTCGGGTCCACATACGACAACGCCACCGGCTGCACCGGCACCCGGGCGTCGATCGCCGCCTCGAACAGATTGGCGTGGAATGGCAACAGCTTGCCCTGCGACGAGGTGGTGCCTTCCGGGAAGAAAGCCACGCGCTCGCCGCGCTCCAGCGTGCTCACCAGCCCCTTGAAGATATGCCGCAGGTCGCGCCGGTTGCCGCGCGAAATGAACACGGTGCCGGCCTTCTCAGCCAGCCAGCCGGCCAGCGGCCACGAGCGGATCTCGGCCTTGGCGACGAAATGGCTCGGATGCAGGCTGTGGACGACGAAAATATCGAGCCACGAGACGTGGTTGGCCACCACCACCGCCCGCGCCAGCATCGGCGCGGCCGCGCGCTGCTCGACGCTGACGTTGCACATCTTGAGCAGCCGGGTCGACCAGCGGCGGATATGGTCGTTGCGCTTGTCCTGGCTTATCCACGGAAACACCGTGGCGCAAATGGCCATGCCCAGCAGCACATGCGCCATCACCCGCGCCAGGCGCAAGATCGTTGAAATCTTCATGCGGAAAAATCAGCCGCGCTGATAGGCGATGTGGCCGGCCACGATGGTGGCGCGCACCTGCCCCGTCAGGTTGTACCCGAGGAAAGGCGTGTGCTTGCCCTGGCTGGCCAGCGCCGACGCTTCCACCGTCCAGGTGGCCCGCGGATCGAAGACGCAGACGTCGGCCACCGCGCCGACCGACAAGGTGCCGCTGCTCAAGCCGGCGACGCGGGCGGCGTCGGCCGTGATGCGCGATATCGCCCGCGCCAGCGGACGCATGGCGGCCTGGTCGGCACCGTGGTGCTGGCCGGCGGCGTAGTCGTCGGCCCATTTCAAGGTCAGCGACAGCAGCAGCTCCAGCCCGGTGGCGCCGGGCGAGGCCTCGCCGAACGGCAGCAGTTTCTCGTCGTCGTCGACCGGCGTGTGGTCCGAGCACAGCGCGTCGACGGTGCCGTCGAGCAGGCCGAGGCGGATGGCGTCGCGGTCGCGCTGGCTGCGCAGCGGCGGCGTCAGGCGCGCGTTCGAGTCGAAGAAGCCGATGTCGGCGTCGGTCAGGTGGACGTGGTGGGCGCCGACGTCGCAGGTGACCGGCAAGCCTTCCTTCTTGGCGTCGCGCACCAGCTCGAGGCCGGCGGCCGACGACATGCGGCACAGGTGCACGCGGGCGCCGGTCGAGCGCATCAGCTCGAAAATGGTGTGCAGCGCGATCGTCTCCGACATCACCGGCACGCCCGACAGGCCCAGGCGCGAGGCCAGCGGACCGCTGGCGGCGATGCCGCCGCGGCCGATGTGCGCGTCCTGCGGCCGCAGCCAGACGGTGTAGTCGAAGGTCTTGGCGTACTGCATCGCGCGCAGCAGCACGTTGGTGTCCTCGACCGGTTCCTCGGCCTGGGCGAAGCCGATGCAGCCGGCCTCGGTCAGCTCGGCCATCTCGGTCAGCGCCTTGCCCTTGAGGCCGACGGTCAGCGCGCCCAGCGGGTGCACGTGCGCCTGGTTCAAGGTCTTGGCGCGGTACTTGAGCATTTCCACCAGACCGGGCTCGTCGAGCACGGGATCGGTGTCGGGCGGGCAGATCAGGCTGGTGACGCCGCCCTGCATCGCGGCCTGCATTTCCGATTCCAGGGTGGCCTTGTATTCGTAGCCGGGCTCGCGCAGGCGCGCCGACAGGTCGACGAAGCCGGGCGCGACGATCATGCCGGC
>JBDSKP010000086.1:0-3692 GCA_039916925.1 Duganella sp. | reverse complement strand
CATCCCGAACAGGACCGTGAAACAACTCTGCGCCGATGATAGTGCTGCAACCAGTGTGAAAGTAGGTTATCGTCAGGCTAGTTATATTAAGAAGCCCCATCAGCCTGAACGCGCTCAAGATCGCGTTCAGTGCCGATGGGGCTTTTTTTCGTTCTAACCCACACGACCCCATACCCCTGCGGCGACGGGTGGTTGGGTTGTGGCGTCGCGCACCGCGCATCCAACACACCACGGAGACACGTAGGGCGGATTAGGCGGAACGCCGTAATCCGCCAATGCGTGAGCCGTCGAAACGCATGCATGGCGGATTACGCTGCGCTAATCCGCCCTACGTGTCTCGTTCGGCTAATCAGGCCGATCAGATACTGCAGGCATTCCAGCACCTCGAACTGGTGATGCAAAAAGTAGCGCGCAGCGCTGTCCTTGCTGCGACCGATGCGCACGGTCAGCCAGGATTCCGGCGCGTCCCTGAAGATTTGTTCGTCGGCCTCATCCTCGCCGATATACAACGCCGTCTGCCTCGACGCGTGCTCGAGCACCGTGCTTAGCGCCGTGCGTTTATTGGGCGCGTCCGGCGGCAGCAGATTGACGCCGCTGCGCGCCCCCACGACCACCGGCGCCGGACGCAGCGCCCCCAGCACCCGCTCGATCGCGCCCATCGCGCGCGGGCGGTCGCGCAGCAGCCGGTAATGCAACCATAACGAACAGCCATGGTCGGCGATGAGCAGTCCGGGATCGACCTTGTGCAGCCCGTGCTCGTCGAGCATCTGCCGCAGCCAGGTGGCGCAGATGGCGCGCGCGCGAGGCGCGTCATCCTCCTGCCCCGGCAGACAGCCCGAGCCATGATTGCCAACCAGATAGGCGGGACGCACGGGCAGCCGCGCCTCGACGTCGTCCAGGCTGCGGCCGGTGATGACGGCGACCGGCAGCAACGCACACAGGTCGCGGAAGCAGCGTTCCAGCGCCGGCTGCATGCGCGCCTGGCTGGGCAGCACCACTGGCGGCGCCAAGGTGCCGTCGAAGGTGAAAGCCAGTACCGGCTCGGTCGCGACCAGCTGCGCGAGCGCGCGTTTGCCGGCGAGTGAAAGCAAATGAATCATGCCCCTCCTTGTTGCGCGGCGCCGGGTCCGTTGACATCGGGCGGCTGGCCGCAGGTCAGAGGGGTTCGAACTGAACCGTATCGCGGCGGGCGTGGAGTGCGCCGCCACGGAGCTCGGGCCGCTATCGCCCGTTCAAACCCAGTTAAAGAAAATTATCCTACTGCCGGGAATGAAGCGTGTCAAACGCGGTTCTGTTGAACACGTGATGCATAAATGACGCGACGCAACTATTAGCGCTGTCCACCGCGCTTTTTGTGCCGTAGGGCATGTATGATGGACGATCGCTCTGTATAACTTTCGAGGTGTATTCATGTCAAATAAATACCGTCTGGTCACCCGCAGCGATTTCGACGGCCTGGTCTGCGCCGTGCTGCTGAAACACCTGGCCATGATCGACGAAATCCTGTTTGTTCATCCGAAGGACATGCAGGACGGTAAGGTCGCCATCAGCGATAAAGATATCACCACCAATCTGCCGTACGTGCCCGGCGTGCATATCGCCTTCGACCACCATTTGTCCGAAACCATCCGCAACACCGGCGAGCGCGCCAACCATGTGATCCATCCGGAGGCGCCGTCGGCCGCGCGCGTCGTGTACGACTATTACGGCGCCGAAAAGGCGTTTCCGGCGTCGTGGGGCGAGATGATGGCGGCGGTCGACAAGGGCGACGCCGCGCGCTTCAACGAGCAGGAGGTGTTGAATCCGGAAGGCTGGGATTTGCTGAACTTCCTGATGGACGCGCGTACCGGCCTGGGCCGCTTCCGCGAGTTCCGCATCTCCAACTACAACCTGATGATGGACTTGATCGACGCGTGCAAGAACCACACGATCGAGCAGATCATGGCCTTACCGGACCTGAAGGAACGCAAGGAGCTGTATTTCGAGCACGCGGAAAAGTGCAAGGACCAGATCCGCCGCTGCGCCAGGGTGCATAAGAATCTGGTGGTGCTGGATCTGCGCAACGAGGAGATCATCTTCGCCGGCAACCGCTTCATCATCTATGCGATGTTTCCGCAGACCAATATCTCGATCCACGTGTTGTGGGGCTTGAAGAACCAGAACACCGTGTTTGCCACCGGCAAATCGATCCTGAACCGCACGTCCAAGACCAACATCGGCGCGTTGATGCTGGAATACGGCGGCGGCGGGCACGAGAACGCAGGCACCTGCCAGGTCGACAACGAGCGTGCCGAGGAGGTGTTGGGGGCGCTGATCCACCGGATCAACACCGAAGGGTGATCAACAAAAAACGGCGCACAAGGCGCCGTTTTTCATTTTCGAGGTACTTCGCCGGTCAGAACTCTTTTTCCGGCAGCGCGATCTGGTCGTCGGTGCTGAACTGGTAGTCCTTGAACACGTGTTCGGCCGACAGCAGCTGGTAGTCGCCGTCCGGCTTCTTGTGCGTGGTGTCCTTCAGGCGGTAGGTGTAGTGCCCGCAGGTCCAGCAGTTGAAGTTGCGCATGTGCGTGCACAGGCAGGTCTTGTCCATCACGACGATGTTTTTCTCGTTCGGATGGGCCGCCACCTCGCGGTTGTACGAGTTGATGTAGGCGCAGTTGCCGGTCGCGTCCAGCAGGTAGCCGTAGGATTCGCAGCCCGGACGGATGCCGGCGCCGATCGCCGGCGTGCTCTTGAGCATGCGCATCGGGTAACCGGTCGGCGAGATGCCGTTGACGATGATGTCGTCCTCGGTGGCCTTGACGTATTCCTGCTTGACCTTGGCCGGCAGGCCGCATTCGTTGGTGATGGTGAAGCGGGTCGCCACCTGCACGCCCGCCGCGCCCGCCTCGAGGAAGCGCACGGCGTCGCTGCCGGTGAAGATGCCGCCGGCGGCGATCAGCGGGATGTCGAGGTTCTCGGCCTTCAGGTAGGCCAGCAATTCCAGCGTGATGGCCATCAGGTCGTATTCGGCCCAGTCCATGCCGAAGCCCAGGTGGCCGCCGGCCAACGGGCCTTCGACGATGATGTAGTCCGGCAGGCGGTCCAGCTTGGCGTTCTTGCGCAGGAAGATCTGCAGCGCGCGCACCGACGAGACGATGATGCCCAGCTTGGCCTCGCGGAAGCGCGGGTGGTCGGCCATCAACGCGAACGAGCCGAAGTGCAGGCCGGCCGACAGGGTGATGCCGTCGATGCCGGCGTCGAGCGCCGCGTTCAGGCGCGTGCGCAAGGTCTCGCGCGGACCGTTCATCGTCAGCTTTTCCATGCAGTTGACGAAGATCAGGCCGTCGCCTTTTTTGGCCGCCATGGTGGCGCCGATGTGGCGCCGCTGGGCGTCGGCCAGGCGTTCGAGGTCGAACTGCACGACCGACTTGTCCGAGTTGTTGATGTTGAACTTGTAGAGCTTGGTTTTATCCTTGACGAAGCTGGTGTCGAACTTGCGGTCCGACACGTCCTCGACCATCGCGTCGGAGATATGGCCGATGCCGCCCAGGCGGGCCGCCTCGAGCGCCAGTTCCGAAGTCGAAATGTCCACCCCCATTCCGCCGACCATGATGGGCACGTACTCGTTTTTGCCAAATCGCAGGCGGAAATCATCAACACGTTTCATTGCTATCCTTAGACTACCGAGGTTGTTTGCCGGGCGTCATGGC
>JBDSKP010000085.1:0-3869 GCA_039916925.1 Duganella sp. | reverse complement strand
GCCAACAAGGGCGAGGGCGGCGTGGTGTTCCTGCCGTCGGGCCGCTACCGCATCACGCGCACGATCCTGATACCGCTGGCGGTGCGCCTGTACGGCGTTGGTCCGACCCGGCCGGTGCTGGTGCTGGGCGAGCGCACGCCGGGCTTCCAGAAGGGCGTGGCCACCATGGTGGTGTTCACCGGCGGCGACCAGTACACGGTGGGCAAGGTGCCGGTGCCCGTGCCGACGGCGGTGCCGTTCAGCGAGAAAGTGCGCGATGCGAATTCGTCGACCTTTTATTCGGCGATGAGCAATGTCGACTTTGAAATCGGCGACGGCAATCCGGCGGCCGCCGCCGTGCGCCTGCGTACCGCGCAGCACTCGAACCTGAGCCACATCGACTTTCATCTCGGCTCCGGACTGGCGGGCATCTACCAGGTGGGCAACGAGGGCTTCAACCTGAAGTTCTATGGCGGGCGTTATGGCATCCTGTCGGAGAAAACGTCGCCGGCCTGGCAGTTCACGCTGATGGATTCGAGCTTCGAAGGCCAGCGCGACGCGGCGATCCGCGAGCACGAAGCCGGCCTGACGATGATCAACGTCTCCATCCGCGATACCAAGGTGGGCATCGAGATCGATCGTGGTTACGGCGATTGGCTGTGGGGGAAGGATGTGCGCTTCGAGAACGTGTCGAAGGCGGCGGTGATCATCTCGAACGAGGATAATGTCTACACCCAGGTCGGCTTCGACAATGCCGTGGCGCGCAACACGCCGGTGTTCGCGCAGTTCCGCGACAGCGGCAGGAAGATCGCCGCGCCGGGCGCCATCTACCGCGTCAGCGAATTCAATTATGGCTTGATGCTGCCGGGCGTGGGCAGCACCGGCAAGTTCGACACCGTTTCCAAAATCGCGCCGCTGAACGCGATGCCGGCCGCGCCCAAGCGCGTGCTGCGCGCGCTGCCGCCGACAACGCAATGGGCCAACGCGCGCGCGCTGGGCGCCAAGGGCGATGGCCAGACCGACGATACGGCGGCGCTTCAAAAAGCCATCGATAACAACCGTGTGGTGTATCTGCCGCTGGGCTTTTACGTCGTCAACGACACGATCCGCATGAAGCCGGACACGGTGATCGTCGCGCTGCATCCCGGCTTGACGCAGTTGTTGCTGCCCAACGGCTCGCCGCTGTACGCCGGCGTGGACGGCCCCAAGGCGCTGCTGGAAAGCGCCAAGGGCGGCGATGCCATCGTTTCCGGCTTCGGCCTGGCGACCGGGGAGGTCAACCCGCGCGCTGTCGCGCTGCTGTGGAAGGCCGGCGAGCATTCGCTGGTCGACGACATCCGTATCCAGGGCGGCCATGGCACGCGCCTGTACGATGGCGTGCGCCGAGATCCGTACCAGAAGCGCGCCGACTTCGATCCGACCGCGCACTGGGACCGCCAGTATCCGAGCGTCTGGGTGACCGACGGCGGTGGCGGCACCTTCGTCGCCGTCTGGTCGCCGAGCACCTTCGCGCAGGCCGGGTTCTACGTATCCGACACCGGGACGCCGGGCCGCGTCTACGAGCTCTCCGCCGAACACCACGTGCGCGCAGAGATCGTGCTCGATAACGTGGAAAACTGGGAGTTTCTGGCGCCGCAAACCGAGCAGGAAGTACGCGACGGCATGGATGCGGTGTCGCTGGAGATCCGCAACTCGCGCAACATCCTGTTCGCGAACTATCACGCCTATCGCGTCACCCGTTCGATCAAGCCGGCGCCGGCGGCGGTCAAAATGACCAACTCCAGCGACATCCGCTTCCGCAATGTGCACGTCAACGGTGAGAGCGGCTATGCCACCTGCGACGCCAACGGTTGCGATACCTATCTGCGCGCCAGTAAATTCCCTTTCGAGAACGCGCTGCGGGATGTCACGCACAAGCTGGACGTGCGCGAGCGCGAATTCGCGATGCTGGACATCGTCGCCAACCCGGTGGCGCCGGCGGCCAACCCGGTCAAGGTGGAAAAACTGGAGGACGGCTTCTATTCGATCGCCGGCGGCGTGGTCGATGCCCAGGGCAAGCTGTATTTCGTCGATCGCCGCTTCCAGCGCATCTACAGCTGGACGAAGGACAAGGGGCTGGTGGTGGTACGCGACGCTCCGCTCGATCCGGTCAACCTTGCCATCGACAACAGCGGCGCGCTGATGGTGCTGTCGTCGCACGGCTTCGAGGGAACGGTGTATTCCTTCCATCCGGATCGCCCGGCCGGCGAGATCACCTTGATCAAGCCGACGCCGGTGAAGGCCCATGCCGGCGCCAGGACCGTGGTGCCGGTCAACTTCTGGCAGAACGGCGAATTCCGCGACCAGCTCAATCCCGAGACGTACGAGTTCACGACGCTCGCCGAGATGTTCGCGCGCGATGTCGCGCTGCCGAAAAAGCGCGAATACGTTTCGCCCGATGGCACCCTGGTGCTGCCCGCCTACCGTGTGTTCCAGCAGGGCCTACCCAATCATCTGGGCTGGCGCTTCTCCGATACGCTCGACACGCATGGCCTGGTGTCGGCCGGGCGTAACGGCCGCGTGGTGTTCACCAACGGATCCGAGAACCGCACCTTCAGCGGTGCGATAGGCGCCGGTGGAGGCATCACCGATCTCAAACCGGTGGCCAATCGCGGCGGCGAGAGCGCGGCCGTGGACGCGGCGGGCAACGTCTATGTCGCCAACGGCCAGGTGTTCGTCTATTCGTCCGATGGCAGGGAGATCGGCCGCATCGACGTGCCGGAACGCCCGCTGCAGCTGATCTTCGGCGGCGAGGGGGGACGCACGCTGTTCATCCTGACCCACCGCGCGCTGTACTCGACCGGAGGCTTGAATGGCGCATAAAAAAATCGGTGGCGCGGTCCTGGCGATCTTGATGGCCGTCTGCGCGCAGGCCGGCGCCCAACAAACACACTTGCTGTGGCCCGATGGCGCGCCGGGATCGGAAAAGCGCCATGGCGAAGCGGAAACCGTGCAAAACACCTATGTCAGCAATATCCACGATCCGTCGCTGACGGTGGTCAAGGCCGATGCGCGCCATGCCAATGGCTCGGCGGTCGTCATCGCGCCCGGGGGCGGGCATCGCATGCTGGTGTGGATGAACGAAGGTATGGTGGCGGCGAAGTCGCTCAACCGCGCCGGCGTGACGGCCTTCGTGCTGAAGTACCGGCTGGCGCGCGACCAGGGCTCCACCTACAGCATCGAGAACGACGCCGCCGCCGACCTGCGGCGCGCGGTGCGGTGGGTAAGGGCGCACGCGGCGGAATACGGCGTCGATCCGAACCGGGTTGGTGTCATGGGCTTTTCGGCTGGCGGGGAACTGGTGTCGCTGGTGGCAGACAATCCCGCGCCGGCGGTGGGAGCGAAACAGGACGCGGTCGACAAGCAAAGCGCGCGGCCCGACTTCCAGGTGCTGGTGTATCCGGGGCCGCTGGGTGTGCCGGCGAAGGCGGTGCAGAACGCGCCGCCGGCCTTCATCGTCGCCGGATCGTCCGATAAATGCTGCGGCCCGCCGTCGGTGGCGCTGTATCAGCAGTTGGTGGCGGCCGGCGTGTCGGCGGAACTGCATATGTATGCGGACACCGACCATGCGTTCAACATGGGCCAGCGTTCGGAGCGGCTGTCCGATGTCCACTGGCCGGATCGGTTGGCCGACTGGCTGGCTGATGGTGGCTGGCTGGTGCCGCACGGCGGCCGCGCGCCGCAGGGCGTGCCGTCGCCGGCGCCTTGAAGTTGGGGAGATTTTCGTAGGGCGGATTAGTCTTACTGTGTCAATAATTGAATTATGTGCGTATACTGTTGAACTGTCTATAACGGCGGGAGACGGAAATGACGAATTTAGTTGAGCTCGATACATACCTCGAGCGGCTGTG
>JBDSKP010000084.1:0-9126 GCA_039916925.1 Duganella sp. | reverse complement strand
TCGGCGTGGCGGCCGGCGTGCTGCTGGCGCTGGGCCTGAACCAGCTGCTGGTGAGCAAGCTGGAAATGGCGCGCCTGCCGGCCGGCTACCTGCTGACCGGCGCCGGCGTGTTCCTGGCGCTGGGCGTGGCCGCCGTGTACGGGCCGGCATGGCGCGCCGCTACCATCTCGCCGGCCACCGCCACCCGCAGCGCGTGACTCCAATCCCACGACGCCCGCGCGAGACGGTCGGCGTGCGTAGCCAAGGGGTCGTACCCGTGCCGGGTACGGCCCCGGTCACGGTTCCGGGTTAAAAGCCGGCCAGACAATGTTATGCTAACGCCATGCCTACTGTATTAATCATTGACGACAACGCCGCCGTCGCCATCGCCCTCGAAGTGCTGTTTTCGCTGCACGACATCGACGCGGTGCGCGCCGCCTCGCCCGAAGCCGGCCTGGCGCTGCTCGAACGCCAGCCGGTCGACCTGGTGATCCAGGACATGAACTTCAGCGCCGACACCACCTCCGGCGAGGAGGGCACGGCGCTGTTCCGCGCCATCCGCGAGCGCCACCCCGACCTGCCGGTGATCCTGCTGACCGCCTGGACCCACCTGGACGCGGCGGTCGACCTGGTCAAGGCCGGTGCCGCCGACTACCTGGCCAAGCCGTGGGACGACAACCGCCTGATCGCCACCGTCAACAACCTGATCGAACTGGGTCTGACCAAACGCGCGCTGCACCAGCGGCTGCAAACGGAGCTGCGCCAGCGGCGCGAGCTCGAACGAGGCTACGACCTGCGCGGCATGGTGTGGCAGGACCCTGCCACCGAGCGCGTGGTGCACCTGGCCTGCCAGGTCGCGCGCGCCGACGTGCCGGTGCTGATCTCGGGCCCCAACGGCACCGGCAAGGAATGCATCGCCAACATCATCCAGGCCAATTCCTCGGTGCGCGACGGCCCGTTCGTGGTGCTCAATTGCGGCGCGCTGCCGTCCGAATTGATCGAGGCCGAGTTGTTCGGCGCCGAGGCGGGCGCCTACACCGGCGCCTCCAGGGCGCGCGAGGGCAAGTTCGAGGCGGCCGACGGCGGCACCCTGTTCCTCGACGAAATCGGCAACCTGCCGCTGGCCGGCCAAATGAAGCTGCTGCGGGTGCTGGAGACCGGCCGCTTCGAGCGCCTCGGCTCGAACCGCGAGCGCCAGGTCAAGGTGCGCGTGGTCAGCGCCACCAATGCCGACCTGCAGGCGATGATCAAGGCCGGCAGCTTCCGCGAGGACCTGTTCTACCGCCTCAACGTGATCGAGCTGCGGCTGCCGCCGCTGGCCGGGCGCCCGGCCGACATCCTGCCGCTGGCGCGCCATTTCCTCGGCGCCCAGCGCCAGCTGCAGCTGCACCCCTCGGCGCAGGCGGCGCTGCTGGCGCATCCGTGGCCGGGCAACGTGCGCGAACTGAAAAACGTCATGGCGCGCGCCGGCCTGCTGGCCCAGGGCGACACCATCAAGGTCGGCGACCTCGGTCTGCCGGCGGCCGCCGCGGCGGCCATCGAGGACGGCACGCGCGAACCGGACCGCGACGCCATCGGCCTGGCCCTGAGCCGCGCCGGTGGCGTGGTGGCGCAGGCGGCGGCCGAACTGGGGCTGTCGCGCCAGGCGCTGTACCGCCGCATGGAACGGCTGGGCATCGCCCGCTCCTGATGGCGGCGCCAACGACCGATATACCGCCGGCGCGCCCGCGCGGCCTGCGCCTTTCGCTGCTGACGCGCTGGACGGCGCTGATCGGCACCCTGCTCACCGTCGGCATCCTGATCGCGCTGGCCCTGACCCACTTCTTCCCCGCCAATCCCGGCCTGGTGCTGGCCGTTTGCCTGCTGTGCGTGCTGCCGATCTCGATCATCACGATCCGCTCGCAGCTCGGCCACATGCTCTCGCTGTTCCGCGCGCTGACCGGCACCGTCACCAGCTACCAGGACGGCGACTTTTCATTCAGCCTGCACTGGCCGCAGAACGATGAACTGAGCGACCTGGTGGCCGCGCACAACGCGCTCGGCGACGTGCTGCGCCGGCAGCGGCTGGACCTGGTCCAGCGCGAGCTGCTGCTCGACACGATGGTGCAGAACACGCCGGTGGCGATGCTGCTGGTGAGCGAGGCCGGCCCCGTGGTGTACGCCAACATCGCCGCGCGCCAGCTGCTCAACGAGGGCCGCAAGCTCGAAGGCCACCGCCTCGACGAGGTGCTGGCCAAGACCTCGCCGGCGTTGGTGGAGGCGATGGCGCGCGGCGGCGACGGCCTGTTCACCACCCGCGACGGCGGCGACAAGGTCGACAAGGTCGACGACGTCGATGGTGAGGAGGTCTACCATCTGGCGCGCCGCAGCTTCAATCTGAATGGACGGCGCCACGAACTGCTGCTGCTGCGCCAACTGACCATGGAGCTGCGCCGGCAGGAGGTGCAGACGTGGAAAAAAGTCATCCGCGTGATCAGCCATGAGTTGAACAATTCGCTCGCGCCATTGACGTCGTTGGCCCACTCGGGCGCGGAGCTGGTGCGGCGCGGCCAGACCGAACGCCTGCCGCAGATCCTGGCCACGATCGAGGAGCGCACGCGTCATCTGGAGAGCTTCATCCTCGGCTACGCGCGTTTCGCCAAGCTGCCGGCGCCACGGCTGGAACCGCGGCACTGGCCGGCGTTTCTGGCGCAGCTGGCCGAGCAGGTCGAATTCAGGCTGGCCGGGGAGCCGCCGGCCGAGCCGTGCGCGTTCGACGCGGCGCAGCTGGAACAGGCGCTGCTCAACCTCCTCAAGAACGCCCACGAATCGGGCTCGCCGCCCGGGCAGGTCGGCCTGGAGGTGCGCCGCCTGCACGAGGCGGTGCGCATCGACGTCCACGACCGCGGACCCGGCATGAGCGACACCGTGCTGACCAACGCGCTGGTGCCGTTCTACTCCACCAAACGCAGCGGCACCGGCTTGGGCCTGGCGCTGGCGCGCGAGATCGCCGAGGCCCACGGCGGGCGCATCACGCTGGCCAACCGCGACGGCGGCGGTCTGGCGGTGACCATCATCCTGCCGCTGGCCTGTTAATTGACCTGTTATTAGAGCTGTTAAACTGGCGGCATGTCTTCCAAGTCCGCCCCACAGTCCGGCCCCGGCGCCGCCCGCTACGACCAGCCCGGCCATCCGCCGGCCACCACCACCGAATTCGAGGGCGTGCGCAGCCTGCACCTGGGCACCTCGTGGGTGCAGGGCGCGATGCGCCTGGCCAAACCCGACAACATCGAGCTCGAATACGTGCAGATGATGATGATGTGGCTACTGTTTAACGACGATCCGCGCCACATCGTCCAACTGGGACTGGGCAGCGCGGCGCTGACCAAATTCTGCCACCGCCGCCTGCCCAGGGCGCGCGTGACGGCGGTCGAGCTCAATCCCAACGTCATCGCCATCTGCGGCGCGCAATTCGGCCTGCCGCCGAACGACGAGCGCCTCAACGTGATGGAGATGAACGCGATGGATTTCGTGCTCGACCCGGCCAACCACGGCACGGTCGACGTGCTGCAGGTCGACCTGTACGACGAGGAGGCGCGCGGGCCGGTGCTCGACTCGCCCGAGTTCTACCAGGCCTGCCACGACTGCCTGCGCGACGGCGGCGTCATGACCACCAACGTGTTCGGCGACTTTTCCAACTACGACAAGAATTTGCAGGCGATGGAGGCGGTGTTCGACGCCGTGGTGTGGCTGCCCGAGGTCCATGACGCCAATATCGTCGTGATCGCGTTCAAGCAGTCGCCGGTGATCGATTTCGCGGTGCTGTACGAGCGCGCCGGCGCCATCAAAAAGAGCCTGAACCTGCCCGCCAAATCGTGGGTCAACGGCCTCAAAGGCTGGATGCTGGACCAGCAATAGACCCGTCCCCCCCCAGGGACGTACCCCATGCGGGGTACGTCCCTTAAGTGGCGCGGCCGGCGTCGAGGTGCAAGGTGGATGGGGTTGGGGGCGCCAATCGACACGCACCGGCGTAGCGCGTTTTTTCGTCTATCGATATGCAAGCGCCGCATACCGATGCGGGCGCGCCACAGTTTCGCACCGTTTTGTGGCGGCTATGGCGCGGGCCGTCGGTCAGATTACGCCACATCCTTGCACAACGCGAGCAATATTAGCAATCGTACACATTCCGCAACAAGTTGGTGCATGCCGCGTTGCGGCCGTGCGACGCCTCAAGATAGTATTTTCTCAACGACCGCTACCAGCGGCGTCCCCACAAAACCAAGAGAGAAATACATGACAAGAGCACCTCAATTCAAGCGCACGTTATTGGCCAGCGCAATCCTGCTGCTGGTGGCCGGTCCGGGCCTGGCACAAACCCAGGCCGCCGCCGACGAACAGTTGGCCAAGGAGCAGCAGGTCGTCGTCCTCGGCTCGCGCACGGTCGCCAAAACGGCGCTCGACACGTCGGCCCCGGTCGGCCTGATCAGCCTGAAGGATATGCAAACCGCCGGTCCGCTGGAACTGGGCAAGCTGCTGCAAACGCTGGACCCGTCGTTCAACTTCTCGAGCACCTTCGTCAGCGACGGCACCGACAGCATCCGTCCTGCCACCCTGCGCTCGCTCGGCCCGGACCAGGTGCTGGTGCTCATCAACGGCAAGCGCCGCCACCAGCAGGCGCTGGTCAACGTCCAGCAAACCGTCGGACGCGGCTCGGCCGGCACCGACATCAACGCCATTCCGCTGGCGGCGATCCAGCGCATCGAGGTGCTGCGCGACGGCGCCGCCGCCCAATACGGCTCGGACGCCATCGCCGGCGTGATCAACATCGTGCTCAAGTCGCAGACCAGCGAAACCTCGCTCAGCGGCACCTACGGCACCACCTCCGAAGGCGACGGCGACCTGTACTCGGCCAGCGCCAACACCGGCTTCGCGCTGGGCCAGGACGGCGGCTTCCTGAACCTGACCGTCGAGGCGCGCAAGCGCGGCGAAACCAACCGCGCCGGCCCCGACTCGCTGCGCGTCAATCCGCCGCGCGTGACCCAGCACCTGGGCGACAGCGACACCCGCGACACCTACTTCTGGTGGAACGGCGCCATCCCGATCGACAAGAGCAGCGAGTTCTATGCCTTCGGCGGCCTGTCCAAGCGCAAGAGCGACTCGTTCGGCTTCTTCCGCTCGGCCGGCGACGCCCGCACCGTGGCGGCGGTCTATCCGAACGGCTTCCTGCCCGCCATCCACACCGACATCAAGGACGCCTCGTTCGCCTTCGGCTACCGGCGCGACCTGGCCAACGACTGGAAGGCCGACATCAGCATCAACCACGGCGCCAGCGAACTGGGGTTCCACGAGTCCGACAGCCTGAACACCAGCTACTGGTACGAGCCGAAGCCGGGCGGCGGCATCTACGCCGAATCGCCGCGCGAGGCCGACACCGGCACCCTGAAATTCGACCAGACCACCATCAACGCCGACATCAAGGGCCCGGTCAAATTCGGCGGCGGCAGCGTGTTCATCGCCACCGGCTTCGAATACCGCCGCGACAACTACCAGATCATCGCCGGCGACCCGGTCTCCTACCAGTACGGCCGCACCAACAACCCGGCCATCGCCATCACCACGCCGAGCGGCGCGACGGCGGCGTCGGGCATCCAGGGCTTCCCGGGCTACACGCCGGCCACCGCCGTCGACTCGGGCCGCCATAACATCGCGCTGTTCCTCGACGCCGAGCACAAACCGGTCGACAGCGTGACCCTGGCCGGCGCCGTGCGCTACGAGAAGTACTCGGACTTCGGCAGCACCGTCACCGGTAAGCTCAGCGCCCGCTACGACCCGACCAAGACGGTCGGCTTCCGCGGCAGCGTCTCGACCGGCCTCCGCGCGCCGAGCGTTCAGCAGGAGTTCTACAGCTCCGTGTCGACCAACCTGAATAACGGCGTGCTGACCGAAACGCTGACAGCGCGCCAGGGCAGCGCCGTCACGCAAGCCTTCGGCATCGCCCCGCTGAAAGAGGAAACCTCGACCAGCGGCAGCGTCGGCATGGTGCTGCGCCCGGCCAAGAACATGTCGCTGACGGTGGACGCGTACCAGATCAAGATCAAGGACCGTATCGTCTTCTCCAGCGAGATCGCGCCGGAGGCGGGCGGCGGCCCGATCACCAACATCCTGCGTCCGCTGGGCGTGGGCCAGGCGCAGTTCTTCACCAACGCGGTCGACACCCGCACGCGCGGCCTCGACATCGTGGCCGAGCACACCACGAAATTCGACGCGTCGTCGCTGGTGCTGTCGGGTCAACTTGGCTTCAACAAGACCGAGGTGACCAAGCGCCACTCGACATCGACGGTGCTGACCGGCGAGCAGTTGTTCGACCAGGCGCAGGTCACGCTGATCGAGCGTGGGCAGCCGCGCAAGCACCACGTGGTGGCGGCCGACTACACGGCCGGCCCATGGAACATCAACACCCGCGCCAATTATTATGGCGAAGTGCAGGCGCAAAGTTTCAGTCCCCTGCAGACGTGGGACGCCAAATGGCTGGTTGACGCGTCGGTGCGGTATGGCTTCACCAAGCGCACCTTCCTCAGCGTCGGCGTGAACAACGTGTTCAACGAGCTGCCGTCGGAATGGACCAACGGCGGCGACTTCCCGAAACTGGGCTTCACCCGCTGCTGGGAAACCTGCCCGATCGGCATGAACGGCCGCTCGATGTACGTACGCGTGGACACCGCGTTTTAAATAACAGAGGAGACACGTAGGGCGGATTAGCGCAGCGTAATCCGCCATGTACGCGCCGTTCGCGGCCAATGCATGGCGGATTACCGGGTCCCACGCCCCGCGCTGAACGCCGCCAGGTGCACAACCGCCGCCAGCCGCTTCACCAGTTCATCCATATCCTCGGCCGGCACCTGCGCGTAACCGATCATCAATCCCCGCCACCCGGAAGTGCCGTGCGTATCATGCCGGCTCAAGGCGTTGACCACGATCCCGTGCTCCAGCGCCCGCTCGCTGAGCGCCACATCGTCCATCGCCCCATCCCTGAACCGCAACGCCAGATGCATGCCCGCCGATCCCCCATGCACCGTCGCCACCGACCCCAAATGCCGGTCCAGCGCCGCCACCAGCGCGTCGCGCCGCTGCCGATACAGCCTGCGCATGCGCCGCACATGCAGCGCGAACTGCCCGCTGCGTAAGAACTCGGCCAGCGCCAACTGCTCCGCCACCCGGCCGGCCGCATGCGACTGCGCCCGCATCAGCGCGAACGCCGCCTCCAGCGCCGGCGGCACCACCACAAAACCGATGCGCAGCGACGGGAACATGGTCTTGCTGAACGTCCCCAGATACACCACCGGCGCATCCGGCGCCAACCCCTGCATGGCCGACAGCGGCGCGCCGTCGTGTCGGAACTCGCTGTCGTAATCGTCCTCGATGATCAGCGCGCCGGCGCCGCGCGCCGCCTCGATCAGCGCCAGTCGGCGGCGCAAACTGAGCACGCTGCCGACCGGATACTGATGCGACGGCGTCGTGTAAATCAGGCGCGGAGGCCGCAATAGCCAATCCTGCGAAGTCGGCGCGATGCCATCGTCATCGACCTCGATCCCCGCCACGTTCAAGCCGGCCGCGCGCGACGCCGACAGCGCGCCGCCGTAGCCGGGGCTCTCGATCCAGATCGTATCGCCGGCGTCGGCCAGCGCGTGCACGCACAGATCCAGGCTGCTCTGCGTGCCATCGGTGATGAACACCTGGCCGGCGTCGCAGACCACGCCACGGGCGGCGCGCAAATGGTCGGCGATCGCCTCGCGCAGCAGCGGCTCGCCGGCCGGATCGCCATAGTTCAGCTGCGCCACCGTCAGCGAGCGCAATGCGCGTTCCAGCATGCGACGCCATAAGGTCAGCGGAAAATGGTCCAGCGCCGGCACGCCGGGAACGAAGGCGCCCATCATCTCGGCCGGCCCCGGCAAGGGCCGCAACCCGCGCGCCCGTTGCGACAGGCCCGCCCGCGCCGAGGCGCGCGCTGGCGAAGACGGCTTGCGGTCCGCCGCGATCGTCGCCACCACGGTGCCGCGCCGGTCGGTGGTGACGAAGCCTTCGCTGGCCAGCTGCTCGTACGCGTACAACACCGTGTTGCGCGACAGGCCCAACTCCTCGGCCAGCGCGCGCGAAGCGGCCAGCCGCGAGCCCGCCGCCAGGGTGCCGTTGCGGATCGCCGCGCGCAGACATTCGTGCAGCATGCGCTGGCGCGGCCAGTTCCTGTGGCTGTGCTGCGCCGCGTAACCGGTGATCAGCAGGGACAAATCCATTCGTGGCTCCATTAAATCAGGTATTTCTGGACCTATTTTCAGGGCCAGCGAGCCATTATATTGTTGTTTCACTCATTTTGGATGGAGATCATGACCGCAGCAGCCACCCCCGCCAGTCCCGCCGCACCGAGCGAACGCACCCGCGTACGCCGTGGCGCCGCCAACGCGCAATACGACATCGCCACCCTGCACGCCATCATCGACGATGCCTACCTGTGCCACATCGCCTTCGCCGACGACAAGGGCTCGCACTGCATTCCCACCGCGTGCTGGCGCGAAGACGGACATTTGTACATCCACGGCTCGAACGGCAGCCGCATGCTCAAACGTCTGACGGAAAGCGAGACCTGCGTGACGATCACGCATCTGGACGGCTTGGTGCTGGCGCGATCGGCCTTCAACCATTCGATGAACTACCGCTCGGCGATGATCTACGGCCGCTTCGAGGTGGTCGGCGACGAAGGTGAACGCCATCGCTCGCTGGAGGCGTTCATGGAGAAGCTGGCGCCGGGGCGTCAGGCGCAAATCCGGCCGGGTAACGACAACGAATACGCGGCCACCACCATCATGCGCATCCCGCTGGAGGAAGCCGCGTGCAAGGTCCGCACCGGCGGTCCGAACGACGACGAGGAGGATCTGCAATGGCCGGTGTGGGCGGGCGTGCTGCCGTGGGCGCGCACCCCGATGACGCCGCAACGCGATACCGCCTGCGCCGTCGATGCGCCCGACTATGTCCGCCAATGGGAAACACGTAGGGCGGATTAGTCTTACTGTGTCAATAATTGAATTATGTGCGTATACTGTTGAACTGTCTATAACGGCGGGAGACGGAAATGACGAATTTAGTTGAGCTCGATACATACCTCGAGCGGCTGTG
>JBDSKP010000083.1:0-1761 GCA_039916925.1 Duganella sp. | reverse complement strand
AGGGAAACAATCCCGGTTTTTTTACGGTGTTTGCCCGCTGTGTAGCACTTCCTCGTTCCAACAACAGCTTTGACGAGGCGCAAAGAACAAGCTTGGGCTTTGCTTAACATCACTCACTGACCCGGCGTTCCCGGCCCCGCTCCCTCAACTTGCGCGCCCTCACCAAGGATAGCCATGAAATTCCTGCATAACCTTGAAACCTCCAGCAAACTGTTGGTCGCCTTTACCACCGTGCTGGCGCTGACCGTGCTGCTCGGCATCAGCTCGCTTTACCGCATGGGCGACATCAACGGCGCGTCGACCCGGTTGTCCGGAACCTGGTTGCCGCAGACCATCGCCGTGCTGTCGCTCAAGAACGATTTGCAGGAATTACGCAAGCTGGAGCACGTCGTTATCAGCGACAAGGCCAGCGTCGATGGTTCCGAGCAAAAACTAAGTCTCGCACTATCCGCCTTCCGTGACAATGCCGACAGGCTCGGCGGGACCGTCAACGACGCAAACATCAAGGCCCAGGCGACCGATTTACAACGGATGGCCGTCTCCTACCTGGCCGAGCACGACAAAATGATGGCGCTGGCCAACGAAGGCAAAAAGGACGAGGCCGTCGCGCTGCTAAAGGGATCGTCGGTTCCGCTGCTCGAGGCCGCCAACAGCCAGCTCGACAAATTACTGTCCAGCAACATGGAAGGCGGCCAGCAGGCGGCCCGCGACGCCGACCGGCTGTATGGCGTGGCCCGCGTCGTCACGCTCGGCTTGCTCGGCGTGGCGATCGGCCTCGGCGCGCTGCTGGCGCTGTGGCTGGCCCGTTCGATCTCGGCGCCGTTGCAGCAGGTGATGCTGGTGGCGCGGCGCGTCGCCGATGGCGACCTGAGCACACGCATCGAGGCCGGCCCGGACAACGAAACGGGCAAGCTGCTGCGGGCGATGCAACACATGAACGACAGCCTGCTGACAATGATCTGCCAAGTGCAAAGCGGCGCGCGTGCGCTCGGCCAGGTCTCGGCCGAAATCGCCGAGGGCAACCAGGACCTGTCGACCCGCACCGAACAACAGGCCGCCTCGCTGGAGGAGACCGCGTCGTCGATGGAACAGCTGACGGCCACCGTCAAGCAGAACGCCGATCACGCGGTGCAGGCCAACAAGCTGGCGGTGTCGGCGTCGGCGGTCGCGGTGCGCGGCGGCAACGACGTCGAGCAGGTGGTCGGCACGATGGCGTCGATCAACGACAGCTCGACGAAAATCGCGGAAATCATCGGCGTCATCGACGGCATCGCGTTCCAGACCAACATCCTGGCCCTGAACGCGGCGGTGGAGGCGGCGCGCGCCGGCGAACAGGGACGCGGCTTCGCCGTGGTCGCCTCCGAGGTGCGCAACCTGGCCCAGCGCAGCGCGGCGGCGGCCAAGGAGATCAAGAGCCTGATCGACGACTCGGTCGACAAGGTGGTGCGCGGCACGCGGCTGGCCGACCAGGCGCGCCTGACGATGGACGAGGTGGTGGGCAGCGTGAAGCGGGTGACCGGGCTGATCGGCGAAATCGCCGACGCCAGCGCCGAGCAGACCGCCGGCCTGGAACAGGTCAACCAGGCGATCGCGGCGATGGATCAGGCGACCCAGCAAAACGCCGCGCTGGTCGAGCAGGCGGCATCGGCAGCCGGCGCGATGCGCGACGAGACCGCCAAGCTGAACGAGGCGATCGGCGCCTTTGCGGTGCAGGACGCGCACGCGGGATGGTCGAACGCGCATGGCGCCCTGGGCATGCTG
>JBDSKP010000082.1:0-4979 GCA_039916925.1 Duganella sp. | reverse complement strand
GGTGGCGTCGTTGATCGAGAAGTCGCGCACGTGCAGTTCGTAGACCGCCATGTCGGTGGGCGCGGCGACTTTTCTGGGCACAGGGGTCCGGTCCCAGCCTGCCGGTTTGAGGTTGGCCGCGTTCAGGTTGGCGATGTAGCTGCGTTTGGAGTCGGTGGTCAGGCTGACCGAGTACGGATCGGTGACGAGGTTGCGTACCAGCCCGGACGATGGCGCCACCACGTCCACCAGATATTGGTAGTACTGGCCCGACAGCTTGCCCGGCAGATTTGCGGACCAGATGCCGGTGGCGTCGTCGCGCCGCATCGGCGTGATCGCGCCCGCCTTCGACGAGCCGGTCGCGTAGGTGCACAGCGCGACGCCCTGGGCGGTGGGTGCCCACAGCTTGAAGGCCGCGCCGCGCGGACCGGCGTTCACGCCGAGGTCCTCGACTTTGGCGGCGCCCGCGTAAAGGTCGTCCAGCGCGCCGGCGATTTGCGGCGACGTCACATCGCGCACGGTGCCGTCCTGATTTTCCTGGACCAGCAGCACTTGCCGCGTCATCAGCCCCGCCGCATCGGGAACGCTTAGCACCACGCCGTCGCCGACGAACTTGAAGCGCTGCGCGACATCGGACGGCACGCCGCCCTCGAGGCGCGACAGCGTCAGCACGCCGTCCGCGCCGGTGACGCGCGCGCCCGGCGCTGCGCGTAGCAGGGCGGTGGCCGAATAATAAAGTTTAAACGCGCCGCTGCCGGCATCGGCGCCAGGCCATTTGATCAACTGGCGGTTGAGCCAGTAGGCGCGGGCGTCGGTTGCGGGCGCCGCATGCAGCGGCGTCGTGTAAGCCCCATCGCAATCCGCCAGCGCGGGCTCCGCCGAAGCCGCCAAACATGTCAACGCCAGCGCGCCTCCGAACGATCCCGCCATCAAACGCCTACCCACCATATTCCATCTCCATACCGTTGATTTGCGTAGCGCAGCTACAAAAACTGCGCATGGGCCCTAAATTTGGCGGTTATGGTACTCCAGAATCTGTAGTTCTGATAACGCGACACGCGCGGCAAGCATCTACTTCTTATCAAAAATTAACAAAAAGCCGCATGGTGTAGGGGTTTTGCTGCTGCTTCGTTTACACCCTGTTGCGAACTGTACAGCCTGTATCAATCGGTAATTATGGAGGCGGGCGTAGCCCTGGCGCTGCTAGTCTTGGACGCGTGGTCGTAAACCACCTCCTGCCTCAACCCTGCGGCGTCGTCCGTTATCCAATTCACGAGGGCTATCATGATATTGCTATTTTGCGGCCTGTCCGGCGCCGGCAAGTCGACGCTTGCCAGCAGCGTCAAAGACCTTCTGGGCCGACAATCCATTCCCGTTGAAGTCATCGATGGCGATGCGTATCGCGCATGCCTGTTCGCCGATCTGGGTTTTTCGCGCCAGGACCGCAGCGAAAATCTGCGTCGCCTCGGCTACGTCGCCGACAAATTCGCCGCGCACGGCATCGTCACGATTATCAGCGCCATCAGTCCCTATGACGACGTGCGCAAGGAACTGGTCGCGCTTTATCGCGACGTGAAAGTGGTGTTCGTCGATTGCGCGCTCGACGAACTGCGGCGGCGCGACACCAAGGGCTTGTACCGGCGCGCCAGCCTGCCCGACGACGCGCCCGACAAGTTGACGTGCCTGACCGGTGTCAACGATCCGTTCGAGCCGCCGTCCGAACCCGACCTGTATTTAAACACCCGCGACAGCGGCATCGCCGAGTGCGGCGCGCGCGTTCGCGAGTATGTGCTGAGCCAGACCGCTTTCGTCCAGCGCAGGAGGGCCAAGCATGGCCAATGACGTCCTGGTGATCGCCGGGATGCACCGCTCCGGGACGTCGCTGATCACGCATTGGCTGCATGATTGCGGCTTGCAGGTCGGCGAACGCCTGGTGGGCGCGGGCACCGGAAATGTCGAAGGCCATTTTGAAGACGAGGACTTCTTCCACCTGCACCAGCAGATCCTGATCGACAAAGGTGTTCATCCCGACGGCCTGCATCCACCCGAGGCGATGACGCCGAGCGCCCGGGAACAGGCCCAAATGCGCTCCCTCATCGCCGCCAGGAATTCCAGTTTCCCGCAATGGGGCTGGAAGGAGCCGCGTACCTGCCTGTTTCTGGATACGTATTCGGCGTTGCTGCCGCAGGCGAAATATCTGGTGCTGCTGCGCGATTACCAGGAAGTGGTGCATTCGCTGCTTAAGCGCGACTTCGGCCTGCTCGATAACAGATACCGGGAAAAAAACTGGCCGTCTCGCATGGCATGGAAATATTTTTACCGGTCGATGCGGCTGGCGCGGCATCGCCGCAAGCATCGCGAGCGCTACCTGCAAGCTTGGCTGGTGTACAACCGAATGATCTTGCGGACGCTGGACAAGCTGCCGCAGCATCGCTATCTGGTGGTGAGCTACCAATCGATGCAAAGCCAGTGCGCCGAGGTGTTCAATTTCCTGTCGTCGCAGTGGTCGTTCCAGCTGCGCTACAAAAAATTCGCCAGCGTGTACCGCGGTGAGCTGATCAGCCGCAAGGCCGACGTGGCGCCGGTGGGCGTCGATCCCGGCCTGCTGGCGGAGGCGCGGCAAGTCGGCGCCAGCCTGCAGGCCCACCTGCAACGCAGCCAGCAGCGCCTGGCCGCGATGTCGGCTATGAGCCTGGACGACAGGGTTTCTTCCCGCAGCCGCCTGTGATGGGCGTCCGCCTATTTGCGGTCGTTCTTCTTGGCCGGCTGGTTGGTGCAGGTCGTGTTGTCCTTGTGCGCGGTGGCGATGTTTTCGCCGCCGGAGGCATCGACGCCGCCTTGCGGGCGGTGGCAATCGGCCTTGGCGCCCTTGGGCGGCTTGTTGTCGAAGCCCGGTTTGCTGGTCGGCTGCTGCATGCCGGCGTTGCCATTCCCGGCGCCGGTATTGGCCTCGGCTTCACCCTTGGCCGCGCCCTTGGGCTGGAAGGCCGTCGCGCCGGTGCTGCCGGTGGGCTGGACGACGTCCTTGTCGGACATCGGTTTGCTTTGCGCCAGCGCCGCCGCGCTGAAGGCGCTGGTCAGACAGAAAACCGCGAGGCCGATGGCGGTTTTGGCCTTGGTGAACTGAGTGGGCATGATCGTCTCCTTGAGTAACCCAACGATTGTTCCACACCCAGACCACTATCGAAGTAGGATACGTGCCCGTGTATAAGTCAGACATGCGGCAGTGGCGTTCGTCCCAACCGTCCGTCGACGTCCGTGCTACTTGGCCGCGACGCGATAGTTATCGACCATCTTGTAGCGTATCGCGTACAGCGCGAACAGGCCGGCCGTCAGCAGCGCGAAGGCGGCGAAGAAGAACATCTGGAACGCGATCGAACTCAGGCCGCTGGTGGCGATGTGCGCGCTGACGGCGTCGTTCTTCACGCCCGAGTTGACGATCAACACCCACAAGTTGCCGATCGTGACGGCCAGATACCAGAAGCTCAGGATGATGCCCTTCATCGGCGCCGGCGCCTGGCTGTAGGCGAATTCGAGGCCGGTGGCCGAGACCAGTACCTCGCCCAGCGTCAGCAGCGCGTACGGCAGCAGCTGCCACAGGATCGAGACCTTGTCGCCGCCGTCCATCTTCAACTGGATGGCGCCGATCACGATCCACGCCACGCCGGACAGCGCGATGCCCACGCCCATGCGGCGCAGCGGCGTCGGCGTGATGCCGATGGCGCGCATCAGCGGGAACAGCGCGATGTTATTCAATGGGATCAGCACCAGCACCAGGATCGGATTGACGGCCTGCATTTGCGCCGGCAGCAAGGTGAATTCCCAGCCGAAGATCGACAGCAGCGGGCTGTCCATCGCGTTGGCCTGGACGATCCAGGTCGACGCCTTCTGGTCGAACAGCGACCAGAATGGCGTGATCATGGCGAACACGATCAGGATGCGCAGCACGGCGCGCACGCCTTCGACCGCTTCGTCGGTGTGCAGGCCGCGCGCGCGCTCGAGCTGCAACGACACGCCGAAGCCGCCGAACGCCAGCAACAGCACCAGCGCCGTGCAGGCGGCGATGACAAAGCCCCACTGCGGCGCCATGCACAGTGACAGCACGGCGCCTGCCGCGCCGATGCCGGCGACGATCAGGCCCGGACGCGATTTGCCGGGCGCCTTGGCGAACAACGCGGTGCGGGCGACGCTGCTGAACGAATCCGGATTGGGCGCGGCCGGCGGCACGTGCACATATTTTTTGCGGCCGATCCAGAACACCAGCGTGGCGATCGCCATCAGGACGCCGGGAATACCGAAGGCCACGGCCGGGCCGTAATCGCGCAGCATCAACGGCATCAGCAGCGAGGCGAAGAAGGAGCCGAAGTTGATGATCCAGTAGAAGGCGTCGAACACCAGCTTGGCGCGGTTCTTGTTGGTCTGGTCGAACTGGTCGCCGACGAAGGCCACCACCAGCGGCTTGATGCCGCCCGAGCCGAAGGCGATCAGCGCCAGGCCGAGATAGAAGCCCTTGAGATTGTCCTCGAAGATCGCCAGGCAGGCGTGGCCGGCCACATAGATCAGGCTAAACCAGAACACCGTCTTGTACTTGCCGAAGAAGCGGTCGGCCAGCCAGCCGCCGAGCAGCGGGAAGAAGTACACGCCGATGACGAAGGTATGGAAGACGTGCTTGGCCTCGGTGGCGCGGTCGGCCATCGGAATGAACAGCAAAAGCGTGCTCAGGAGAAACGGCGTCAGGATGTTGCGCATGCCATAGAAGCTGAAACGCTCGCAGCCTTCGTTGGCGATGATGTAGGGAATTTGTCGGGGCATCGGCCCGTTGCCGTTGGCGATTGCGCTGTCAGTCACTGGTTTCTCCTAAATTTTGTGTAGTTTGACTACTCATTTTTGTTTTATGAATTTCGATAGAAACTCATAACTCATTGATTTGTTTGAATTAAATGTGATAATTCAAAATCGTGTCCACGATTGAAAAAAACATAATCGTGATGTATATTCTC
>JBDSKP010000081.1:0-9261 GCA_039916925.1 Duganella sp. | reverse complement strand
GCGAGGAATTCGAATCGCTGGGTGCTTATTTCTCCGCCAGCACCAACCTCGACGGCGCCTTCGTGCAACTCAACGCGCTCAAGGCGACGCTGCCGAAGGCGCTGGACGTGTACGCCGACGTGCTGCTGCATCCGGCTTTCGCGCAGCACGAACTGGACCGATTGAAGAAGGACCAGTTGGCCGCGATCCAGCGTGAAAAGGCCAATCCGTCGACGATGGCGTTGCGCGTGATTCCATCGCTGGTGTATGGCAAGGGCCATGCCTATTCGCTGCCGCTGACCGGCAGCGGCACCGAGGCGGCCGTCGCCCGCATCGGCCGCGACGACCTGGTCAAGTACCACCAGGCCTGGTTCAAGCCGAACAACGCGACCTTGCTGGTGGTGGGCGACACCACCTTGGCCGAGATCACGCCGCTGCTGGAAAAGGCGTTCGGCGGGTGGAAGGCCGGCGAGACGCCGAAGAAGAACGTCACCCCGGTGGCGCCGGCCGACAAGCCGGTGGTCTATCTGATGGACAAGCCGGGCGCGCTGCAAAGCGTGATCTACGGCGTGCAGCTGGCGCCGCCGCGCAACTCGCCGGACGCGGTGCAGCTCGGCGTGGTCAACAACATCTTCGGCGGCAACTTCGGTTCGCGCATCAATATGAACCTGCGCGAGGACAAGCACTGGTCGTACGGCGTGCGCTCGAGCCTGCCGCCCGCGCTGGGCCAGCGCCTGTATATGAGCACGTCGCCGGTGCAGAGCGACAAGACCAGGGAAGCGCTGCAGGAACTGGTGCGCGAATACGGCGACATCGCCGGCGCCAAGCCGATCACCGCCGCCGAACTGGCCGACGCCAAGAACAACGAGACGCTGGCGCTGGCGGGCTCGTTCGAAACGGCGGGCCAGCTGGCCGGCGCCTACGGCACCATCCTGCAGTACAAGCTGCCGGAGAACTACTACAACACCTTCACCGACACCGTGCTGGCGATGACGCCCGAGCAGGCCAACGCGCTGGCCGCGCGCACCATCGCGCCGGGCAAGCTGGTGTGGGTGGTGGTGGGCGACATGAGCAAGCTCGAGAGCGGCGTGCGCGAGCTCAACCTTGGCGAGGTGCGCAAGATCGACGCCGACGGCAATCCGTTGTAGGCGGCTGGCGTCAAGGAGGAGGGCGGGAGAAAAAGTTGAAGCGGTTGCTGCCCGCCTCCTTGGCCGCGTACATGGCCAGATCCGCGTTCTTCATCAGGGCGTCGGGTGTGTCGGCGTCGCCGGGCGCCAGAGCGATGCACAAGTATGTATTCGTACACATCCTCCCGCCCGCCGCGTTCGCTGCTCTTTTTCGAAGAAGTAGCTGGTGACCGATTCGTGCGGCGCTTGATCGATCGCCTCGTTGAACCGGATCAGGTCGACCGCCCCCCCGGGCGGCATCGGATGGTTTTCCGGCTCGCGTTCCCACAGCCGCGTATCATCGCGCGGCGGGGCGCCCGCGGGTACGGCGATGTTAAACCATCGGCGCAAGGAAGTGACTCCCGGCGCCGGTGTGGTCGGTATTAACGTTGTGGAACGACGATCACGGTTTCGCCGGCTTTGCCCTTGGCGCCGGTGTCGCCTTTGGCGCCGTCGTAGCCGGGCGCGCCGGTGGCGCCGGCGTCGCCCTTGGCGCCATCGTTACCGGATACGCCGACCGCGCCGGCGGCACCAGTGGCGCCATCGGATCCCGGTGCGCCGCTGTCGCCGGTTTTACCGGTCGCGCCGGTGGCGCCCGCGGACGCTTCCGCACCCTTGGCACCGGTCGCGCCCGTGGCGCCAGGCGCGCCGGCCGGACCGGCGACAACTTGCACCACCGGTGGCGTTTCGCGCTGGCAGGCGGTCAAGGCGAGGGTGGAGGACAGGGCGAGCAAGATCAGTGCGTGTTTCATGATGAATCCTTTGGTGGTAATTGCGCCGCTGCCTGCGGAACGGCCCGACGGCGTCGGGCGCGAATTTCGCGGGGCGTAGGGCGGGGACTACTATGACCATGTGGCCGGTCCGCCACGTCCGGGACGGCTCGGGCGGAGGGAAGGATGGGTGGTCTGTCTGCAGCATGGCCCCTTGGGTGGCCGGGGTCCGTGCGTTTCAGTACATAGCCGGCGCCGGTGTGGCTCTTGGGTGGGGCGATGACGGAAGGCCCCAGCACTAGAGGAGAATGGCAATTACGACACGACACCGTACTCGATGCGGCCCAGCGTATCGAGCACCAGCTCGTAACCGGCTTCCGTGTCGAGCAGCGACAGGGGCGCCTCTCCGCCCAGGGACCGGATATAGATTATTTTCGCGCCTGTTTACCGGCGATGGCCGCGCAGTCGCGGTCAGGGCGGCGCCATGCCTTGCCCTGGCTGTTGAGCGGCTTCACCGGGGCCCTGCCCGAAAAATTCAGCATGGATGAGGCTCAATGCGAGGTGCCGGTCGTTGCGGTCGACCAGCATATAGGCCGCCACTTCGCTGGCGCCGGCGGCTGCCAGCGTGACGCGCACGCCGCCGGCAAGCGCCGCCGACAAGGCGCGGCTGGCGATCGCGCTGCCCACGTTCGAAGCGTCGAGCACGCCGTCGCCGACCACCGCCACGATGGCGACCGCGTCGTTGCGGCTCACCTCGACGACGCCGGCCATGTGATGCGCCGCCAGCGTCTGGTAGGCAGCATCGAGGTGTTCGCGCGCCAGCAAGACGTTGATCGCCGTCTGCGCCGTCAACACGCTCTTGATGTTGATGCCGTTGCGGTCGAGCGTTGAGGTGACTTCGGCCAGGATGCCGGGCTTGAAGCCGACGCCGGGACCGTGCAGTTTGAGGATCGCCACGTCGTCGCTGGACGAGACGCTCTTGACGACATCATGGGTGACGGTGCGGGCGCCGTCGATCACGGTAAACGCATGCAGGCCGAGGTCGGGGCGGGTGATGTTCAGGATGCGGATCGGGATCGCCTGGTCGAACAGCGGCTCGACCGTGCGCGGATGGAGGATCTTGGCACCGAAATAGGACAGTTCGGCCGCCTCCAGGTAGTGCAGTTTGGCGATCGAATGCGGCGCCGCAACCGCGCCCGGGTCGGCGCTGAGGAAGCCGTCCACGTCCTTCCACACGTCGAGCGACTCGGCGCCGATGCAGCGCGCGATCGACGCCGCCGAATAGTCGGAGCCGCCGCGCCCGAACAGGGTGGTCTTGCCGTCCGCGCTGACGCCGTAGAAGCCGGGCACGACCACCACGCCGTCGCCGGCCAGCGCCGCCGACACCGGCCCGGCGCTGGCCTTGAAATCGCAGGCCGCATTGCCGTACACGCCGTCGGTGACCAGGCCGATATCCTCCGGCAGCGCTTCGCGCGCGGCGATGCCACGGCTCTGCAGCACCGCCGTCAGCAACAGGCTGGACAGGCGCTCGCCATAGCTGAGGATGACGTCGTTGACGAAGTCGGGCACGTCGCCGATGTAATGGATGCCCGTCAGGAAGCGCTCAAGCTGGTCCAAGCGCGCGTTCAGGGCGGCCTCGGTGCGCGTGCGCGCCAGAGGATCGGCGATGTTCGCGTCCAGGATGTCCTTCTTCAAGGCGCGCAAGGCCAGCGTGTAGTCGCGGCTCTCGGCCAGCGCGGACAGCGTGCCGGCGCCCTCCTTGGCAGCCTGGACGCAGGCGACCAGGGCGTTGGTGATGCCGAAAAAAGCCGACACCACCAGCACCAGCGGGCGCTGGTAGGTTTGCACGACATGGACCACGCGGTCGATATCGTCCGGGCGGCGCAGGTTGGAGCCTCCGAACTTGACGACGATTTTTTTCATGTTTTATTCCTGGACGGGCGTTGCGGCTATCGGGCCTTGGCGGTACGGCTTGAAAGTATGGGCGAGCGGTCGCCGCTTGTCAAAGATGCCAACCCGCGTGAGGCATGGGGTGGCTTTGCCATCGGTGCTACGGCCGAGACGGTATATCATGGCAGTCGTTTCAACGATAGGACCTGGCATGATCATAGCGACTCACAGCGGCAAGTTTCACGCGGACGACGCGTGGGCGGTCGCCGTACTGAAGGTGTTATTCCCGGACGCGGACATTATCCGGACGCGCGACCCGGCCGTTATTGAAGCGGCCGACTTCGCCGTCGATGTCGGCGGCATCTGGGATCCGGCCACCGGCCGCTTCGACCACCATCAAAAAGGCTTCGGCGGGGCGCGGCAGAGCGGCGTGCCGTATGCCAGCGCCGGTCTGGTATGGCGGGAGTATGGCGCGCGCTGCGTCGCGGCGCTGGCCCTGGCGCATTGCGGGCACCAACTGCCGGACGATAAGGCGCGGGAGATGGCTTACGGCATTGACGCGGACGTCGTGCAGTACCTCGATTTATCGGACGTGGGGGCGGCCAAGAGCGCACCGGGCGGGTATGGACTCTCGGCCGTGATCTCTGGCTACAACACCAACTGGCTCGACGAGCAAAGGCTGGGCTACGGCGAGGCGGCGGATGCGTATCGCCTGGCCCAGTTCCACCGCGCGATGGTCGTGCTGACCGATGTCATGCTCAATGCCGTGAGATACAGGCTCGGCGCGTTGCTCGCGCTGGAGCAGGTCCGGCAAGGGGAGTTGCTCAATGGCGGCCGGGTCCTGTTCCTGAAAAACGGGGCGCTGCCGTGGGGCCAGGTGGTACGCAAGGAAATGCCTAAGGTGCTGTTCGTCATCAGCCATAACCTCGCCGAGCAACGCCACATGTTGCACACCGTCTCGGTCAGCGCCGAGAGTTTCGAGGCGCGGGCCGACTTGCCCGAAGCGTGGGCGGGACTGCGCGATGCCGAGCTGGCGGCGGTCACCGGCGTGCCGGATGCGGGTTTTTGCCACAACGGCAGGTTTATCGCGTCAGCCAAGTCGTACGAAGGCATATGCGCGATGGCGGCGCTGGCGCTGGCGGCCGTCGGCGAAGGCAGTGTGGGCTAAGCGCGGCGAAGTGGGTTGACATCGCCGCGCTACCCGGGACGTTCTTGGATCAGCCGAAAAGTTTGCCCCGCAGCAGGCTCAGGCCTTGCTCTAGCAACTCGTTCTGCGGCACCTGGCCGCCCGGCGTCAGATGGTCGATGATTTGCGGCAGCAACTGGGCCAGCCCCGTGGCCGCATGTTCAGGTTCGATGCCCGCGTGCTGGGCGATCCGGGCGACGTTTTCCGTGCCCAGCGCCTCGGCGATCTGGTTGCCGGACACCGGGGCGTTCTCGCCGGTGCCGATCCATGACGCGACCTGGTCGGCGATGCCGCTCGATTGCAACTGCTGCAGTATCCCTTGCAGGCCACCGGCGTTGTTAATCAAGCTCATCACCCCGCCGAGCAAATCGCTTTGAGAGACGGGGTCCTGCTTCTGGGCGCCAAGTGAACCGATGACTTGTCCTGCCAGTTGATCGAGTAAGCCCATCATTTGCTCCTAAGGTAGTGGTTGGAACCGCCGCCGCTGGCGGCGTGGTCCGGGCATTCATTAGAGCACAAGTTCGGACCGATGCCGGTTTACTTGTCGCGGGTGAAAACCGGGCGTGAATCACAGTTCCGTCGCGCCGCTGCCGCCCATCGGGGCAGCATGCGAAGCAAGTGCGTACCGTACGAATGGTGTGCGGGAGTGTGGCGGAGTCGGCCGAGGGCAGCATGAAATAGTGGCGCGTATCGTGTGGTTGGACTTCCTGCGCCATGATCCGGCTCCTTAGACGACCTTGTTAGTGGAAAGGTCCCATCCGCCATAGGGCCGGAATCTTAGCGCGGAGGCCAGTGTTTCACGGCAATGCTCTGACCTCGCACCAAGCGAACCGGCCAGGGCCTAGCGCCACTGGCGTACCAGTACAGCAGCTTTCTCGCTAGAATTGCGGGGCGAGCTAGGTATGGGCATCGGCGTCCGTGAAGACCACAGGAACGCTAGGCTAGTAGCTCAAACGTAATCTGTTCTGTTGCCCGTAGGGCTATCTGTTTGCACAATGCCGCGCCGTACGGAAATGATTGGGCGTACAGTTATATTCGATCAACGGAGGAGCGAAACATGACCATCAAGGCTAGTTGTCATTGTGGTGCCACTGCATTCGAGATTGAGGGAGAAATTCCAGAGCAATTGACGCGCTGTACTTGTTCCTTCTGCGCCAAGCGCGGTGCGGTCACGGCCGCCTATACGCCGCAGCAATTCAAGCTGACCTCGCCGCCTGCCGGTGAGGGCACATATCGATGGAACACCAAGACTGTGCTGCATCATTTTTGTCCGGTATGCGGCTGCGCAACGTACACCGATTCGCCCGCTTTCCAGCAAGATGGCAGCTGGGACGGCACGACCCGCCGCATCGTCGTCAATGCCCGTCTGTTCGATGATTTCGACGCGGCCGAAGCCAAGGTGTCTGTCATCGACGGCAAGCACTTGTGGTAATGCGGCGCTTGCGCTTAGTGGCGTAATGGGGCGTTGCTGCCGGTGCCGGCGGTCTGTCCACCCGGCGGCAGATGCTCGGGCGGCGTGCCGTCCTTGAACAGGCGCTGGAGCTGCTGGCGTAGTTCGGGTGAATCGCTGTGATGATGTACCGACACCGCGTGTTCGACTGCCACCTGCAGCAATTCGTCTTCGCTGTCGGCCGAGATGGCGACAGAACAGTGCGTGTCACTCGGGAATTCCCGGCAGTCGATGTATTTGCGCGTCATGATCAACTCCTTTACTGGAAAGGGCGGGCCCGCCGCCCGTGACTTTCAGTATAGGCAGTGCGCCGGAATTTTCACTGCCATCGTGCTGGCGGCCGTTATTCCTGCAGGCAATGTTGGCAAGTCCTTTCGGCCTTGTCGGCGTCAAATGATTTATAGCGCCGTTGCGACCGACGCGCCGGTGGCGCTCAAGGTATGCCAGCAGCAAGAACGTCGATTCCAGAAACAAAAACGCCAACCTGTATGGGTTGGCGCTTTGCTTGCGATGTTCTTGGTGGCCCGGGGCGGAATCGAACCACCGACACAAGGATTTTCAAAACAAGGCTCTGTTACTCCCGTCAACACCCGACTTGGGCGATCAGCTAAGTATCGAGCTTGACTCCGACAACAGGATGCGTCAAGGACTACCTTGAGACATGGAATTTGTCGGCTGCCTCCGATAGATCCGCGACGCGGCAGTTTTAGGGCCGTTGGAACGGCGCGATCAGTTCGGTGTTTTCGGACCAGCGAACCGGGTATGGACAGGTGAAGCATCGAGCGACAATACAGGCACGTCGCGGACATCGTCCAGGGAGTCTTGAAGAATCATAATCACCCATCTTGGTCTTGGCAGCCGGCGACAGGCATGAGACAGTCGGCATCCTTTTTAGTGGGGAGACTAGCAGATTCTATTCGCTGCTAGATCCCACCCTCCGGCAGTATTTCCTGCAATCCCGCCTGCGATTTTCTGCTGTGTATATTTCCATTTGGCCTTCGAAAACTTTATGCCGACATGCTCTGATAGCAATTCCCCCTCGTGGATCGTCGGGAAGACACCTCCGATCAGGACATTTTCCAATGCGATCTCGAAATATTTGATCCTGTCACCGTTTCCATCGGCTCGCATGAACTCCAGCCTTGCGGAGGGGATGGTTCGCCCTGTCGAGCAGGTCTGAAGCAATAGGGGAGACGAAATGTCGGCGAGCTTAGAAATGACGACCTCGCCGTGCTCGCTGCGTTCGGCAGTATGCCCGCCACCGGTAGATGCCGTTGCCGATCGAGGCTGCCCCCTGTGCCAATATAACTTGAGACACCTACCCGATTAATTTAGAGTACCGAGGTAGGTCCCAACATGCACAACCGAAAGCATCAAATTAACTCCCCTGCAGATACCGAGAACGCAGCCGGTCCGTCATCCATCGACGCCCTGCGCCCCGACCCCGAAGTTGTTCCCATCGCCAAGCGGCGAGCCTTTTCCAAGGTCGAGAAGTTGCGCATTCTGACCGCCGCCGACGCCTGCGTGGCGCCAGGTGATATTGGTGCCTTGCTGCGTAGGGAAGGTATCTACTCGTCCCATCTGGCGACCTGGCGCAAGCAGCGTCAAACAGCCGGCGCGCTGGAACGCAAGCGCGGTCCGAAAACCGATCCCGCCGCCGCCCAGGCACGCCGGGTGCTGGAGTTGGAAAATGAAGTCGAGCGTCTGCGGGCCAGGCTGGTCAAGGCGGACTTGATCATCGACGTCCAAAAAAAACTTTCCACTCTGCTGGGGCTGAGCACCGCCGACACGCCGAGCGAGCCGAAGTGATCAGCGCCGCCAATAGCCTCGCTGAACAGGTCGGCGTGGCTGCCGCCTGCCGCGCCCTGCGCCTGCCACGCAGCGCCCTGTATCGCGACCGAACCACGCGCCACGCCCGCCCATTGCCGGCCACTGCGGCGCCGGTGCGGCGACCGCCGCTGGCTCTGTCGGAACTGGAGCGTCGCGTCGCGCTCGACGTGCTCAACAGCCCGCGTTTCGCCAATTGCGCTCCGGCTGCCATCCACGCCCAGTTGCTCGACGAGGGTCGCTACGTGGCCTCGGTGCGCACCATGTACCGCCTGTTGCAAGGCTGTGCCGCCGTGCGCGAGCGTCGCGACCAACTGCGCCATCCCGAGTACGCCAAACCGGAACTGCTGGCCGTAGTGCCCAATCAAGTCTGGAGTTGGGACATCACGAAATTGAAGGGGCCGGTCAGGGGCACCTGTTTCCATCTGTATGTCATCCTCGACATCTTCAGCCGCTACGTCGTCGGCTGGATGGTGGCCGAGCAGGAAACCGCCGAACTGGCCGAGCAGCTTATTGCCGACAGCGCCGCCAAGGAATGCATCGCGCCGGGCGCGCTGACCTTGCATGCCGACCGTGGCAGCAGCATGCGCTCCAAGCCGGTGGCCACTTTGCTGTGCGACCTGGGCATCGCTAAGTCGCACAGCAGGCCCTACGTCTCCGACGACAACCCGTACTCAGAGGCACAGTTCAAAACCATGAAATACCAGCAAGGCTTCCCGGCACGCTTTGGCTCGCTCGCCGACGCGCGCGCGCACTGCGTCCAGTTCTTCGTTTGGTACAACCAGCAACACCGCCATTCCGGTATCGGGATGATGACGCCCGAGAGCGTTCATACCGGCCGCGCCGTCGAAGTTCGCAAGCAACGACAAGCCACGCTGGCAAACGCTTTCCAGCGCACACCGAACCGCTTCAAACACCGCATGCCACAGCCGCAAAAGCTGCCAACGGCAGCCTGGATCAACCCGCCACCGATGGAGAAAAAAGCTGCCTGAGACACGAGACTTAGACTCTCGCCGATTCAACCAGGTGTTTCAAAATCATTGACACGCTCCG
>JBDSKP010000080.1:0-3546 GCA_039916925.1 Duganella sp. | reverse complement strand
ATCCCCCGGGTGATGGCTGAAATCCTCGCACACGGACGTCGAAAAACAAGTCCTGCAATCGAATGTGGTTGGGCATACCGGCGCGGGCGGCTTTGTACGCCTCGCCAATCAGGCGCTTTTTAGTGGCGCTGCCGGATCTGGCCTAAACTATGTATTGATCGACGATTTCATTGGTCAAGGTGGTACGCTAGCCAATCTGCGCGGCCATATTCTGGCGCAAGGGAGCCGTGTATTGGGCGCCAGCGTCCTGACGGGAAAAGCGCATTCGGCAAAGCTTGCGCCCTCGGGCGACCAGCTTGACGAATTGAGGAGGAAACATGGAACAATTGAAACTTGGTGGGGACAGCGATTTGGCTTCGGCTTCGACTGTCTCACCGCATCAGAAGCCCGATATCTCATCCAGACTCCTACAAGCGAAAGAATCATTGAACGCTTGGACGAAGCTGGTCGAGGCGGGTAAAGTTGAACCTTTGGTCATCAAGCTCGACAGTCTTCCTGAAATGAGGGGGAAGGTCCGCATGCTGACCCAAACCGAGCAAGAGCAGCTGCTTGCCGGGAACGACATGATCGGGGACTATGTGCGTCGCATCCTGGCGACCATGCCAGACCCGTCGAATGACAAGAACACTTGATAGACACTGAATGAGCATCCAGACCGACAGCTTCACCGAACAGCGCATCATCGACGCGGCGCCGTCGTCGCCGAATGAGGAGGCGATCGAGCGCGCTTTGCGTCCCAAGCATCTCGATGAATATGTCGGGCAGTCCAAGATCCGCGACCAGCTGGAAATCTTCATCGCCGCCGCGCGCAACCGCAAGGAGGCGCTCGACCACACCTTGCTGTTCGGCCCGCCGGGCCTGGGCAAGACCACCCTGGCCAACATCATCGCGCGCGAGATGGGCGTCAACCTGCGCCAGACCTCCGGCCCGGTGCTCGAGCGTCCCGGCGACCTGGCCGCCATCCTGACCAACCTCGAAGCCAACGACGTGCTGTTCATCGACGAAATCCACCGCCTGTCGCCGGTGGTCGAGGAGATCTTGTACCCGGCGCTGGAGGACTACCAGATCGACATCATGATCGGCGAGGGGCCGGCGGCGCGCTCGGTCAAGCTCGACCTGCAACCGTTCACGCTGGTCGGCGCCACCACCCGCGCCGGCATGCTGACCAACCCGCTGCGCGACCGCTTCGGCATCGTCGCCCGCCTCGAGTTCTACAACACCGAGGAGCTGACCAAGATCGTCACCCGCAGCGCCGCGCTGCTCAAGGCCAACATCGCCCCGGACGGCGCCGTCGAGATCGCCCGCCGCGCGCGCGGCACGCCGCGCGTCGCCAACCGCCTGCTGCGCCGCGTGCGCGACTACGCCGAGGTCAAGGCCAATGGCGACATCACCAAGGCCGTGGCCGACGCCGCGCTGGTCATGCTCGACGTCGACACCGTCGGCTTCGACGTCATGGACCGCAAGCTGCTCGAGGCGGTGCTGTATAAATTCGGCGGCGGCCCGGTCGGCATCGGCAACCTGGCGGCGGCCATCGGCGAGGCGGCCGACACCATCGAGGACGTGCTGGAACCGTATCTGATCCAGCAAGGCTTCCTGCAGCGCACGCCGCGCGGGCGCGTCGCCACGCCGGCCGCCTACAAGCACTTCGGCGTCACGCCGCCGCGCACCAATCCCAACGGCGAACTGTGGGACCTGTGATGCAGATCTGGGTCGACGCCGACGCCTGTCCCGCCGTCATCAAGGACATCCTGTACCGCGTGGCCGAGCGCATGCGGATGCAGGTCACGCTGGTGGCCAACCAACTGCTGCGCGTGCCGCCGTCGCGCTTCGTGCGCTCGGTGCAGGTGCCGTCCGGCGCCGACGTGGCCGACCAGGAGATCGTGCGCCTGCTGGCGCCGGGCGACCTGGTCGTCACCGGCGACATCCCGCTGGCGTCGGACGTGCTAAAGAAGGGCGGCTACGCGCTCAATCCGCGCGGCGAGTTCTACACCAACGACAACATCGCGCAGATGCTGACGATGCGCGCCTTCATGGACGAGCTGCGCGGCGGCGGCGTCGACACCGGCGGCCCTGCCGCCTTCAGCCAGGGCGACCGCCAGAGCTTCGCCAACAGCCTCGACCGGCACTTGCGCAAACACGCCACGCCCCCCGCGTCGGCTTGATCCGGTTCCATCCCCGCATCGACCAGCCCGGCGCTTGCGCGCCGGTTTTCCGGCGCCCGAAGGTTCCTTTCTAGTGATGTCTCCGATGCAATATATATGTCCAAGAAGATATGTAATATAATCAATTACAATTTCTGCCGGGAAGGCGTTTTTGTTGGGATGAAATTGCAATATGGATAATAATATTGGGGGGGGAGACGGACGTGCGTGGTCGAAGTTGCTTGGTAAATTGTTTGCTACTCGCGGTTGCCTCTTTATTGAATGCCTGCGCCGGGGATGGCGCCGTCGACGGACCTCGAATGTCCGCCCAGGCCGAAGCCGTTCCCCCCGTCGACGCCAGCGCGCTGGTGCGGCGCGTGGCTCCTCCCACCTATGCGGACGAAAGCGGCGACGCGCACGTGTTCAATGCCGTCAACGCCCTGCGTGAAAAGCTGGGATCCGGATTGCTGACCCAGAACGCGAGACTCGACCGCGCCGCTTTGGCGCACCACAAGTACATGGGGAACAATCCCTTCGTGAACATGCACGCCGAGACCGCGGGCAAACCCGGTTTCACGGGCGCCGACGCCACCTCGCGGGGACATGCCGCCGGCTATGGCGCCTCCTATATCGAGGAGGTCATCTACGGGTCCGACGGCGCGGACCGGTTCGCCGGCTGCGCGCCGAGTTGGGCCAACAGCATTTACCATGTCGGCTTGTTCTTCTCGGGCATGCGCGACGTTGGCATCGCCGCGCTCGCGACCAGGAGCGATCCGGGCGCTGCAAGGTACACCGTGTGCGTCGTGAATTTTTCGCTGGACGCGTCCAAGGTGGAACAGCTGCCCGAGGACGGGACGATACGCGTGTACCCGTATCCCGACCAGACCAGGGTGCCCACCGTTTTCTACAACCATACGGAGGAGCCGTCGCCGCTTCCCGAATATTTCGAACTGGGGCCGCCGGTCACGCTGAGCTTCAAGACGAAATCATTCCTGGCGGCCGGGCCCAAACCGGCGATCGTCGTCGATCATTTATCCATCGCCACGGCCAACGGACAGCCGCTGGGCGCCAGAATCCTGGTCAGCCCGGTCGGCGGCATCTCCACCAGGGGGCCCGCGCTGCGGAACGACGAGATGATCGCGCCGTTCACGCTAACGATCGTGCCGATCGCGCGGATGAAGCCGAACACCGTCTATACCGTCGCTTTCGCCGGCATCGTCAACGGCCATGCCCGTTCCAAGACCTGGAAGTTCAGCACCGGCGAGCGTTGACATGCCGGGAACGAAGCGGATCAGATAAATCGTCACGCCCAGTCCTGTCATCGCGATCATGACGCCTATCCACGGCGTCCCGACGCGCCAGATGGAATAAGCCATCGACGTCCACATGAAAATGAGTATCCAGA
>JBDSKP010000079.1:0-3320 GCA_039916925.1 Duganella sp. | reverse complement strand
GGCGGCCAGGTCTTTCAGGCGCTGGTGGCGGGCGGCGTCGGAACCGGTGCCCAGCGCGCCTTTCTTGTAGCCCTCGTCGATGATCTTGATCGCCTCGGCGGGATTGCCCGCCTGCAGCGCCAACTGGCTCATTTCCATGTAGTCGGCCGGCTTGGTCAGCAGGCCGTTGGCCAGGCGCAGGCGCAGCACGTCGAGCGACAACGACTGCGAGAAGCCTGGTTTGGCTTGCACGCGCTGCAGCAGGTCGGCCCAGGTCTGTGGCTTCGGATAGCTGGCGGCCATGCGCTCGAGGGTCTGCACGTAGCCGGCCTTGTCGTTCTGCTTGAGCTGGATGTTGGCCAGCATGCCCAGCTGGGCTTCGTTCAGGTTCTTGGAGGCCTGCAGTTCCTTGGCCGCCTCGGCGTACTTGCCGCTGATGTAGTAGGTCTGGATCAGCAGTTCATGCATGGCGCCGTCGCTCGGATTGTCCTTGAGCGCGCGCTGGATCCAGGTGATGGCCTTCGGGTAATCCTTGATGCGGTAGTAGATGCCGGCCAGCGCCTGGGTGAATTTCGGTTGTTCGGCGGCCGACAGCTTGCCCGAGTTGATCACGCTCTCGAAGGCGCGCGCGGCGGTGTCGTAGTCGCCGGCCGAGGCGGCGGCCGAGGCGCGGGTGCGCTCGATCAGATAGGTCTCGTTGGCGCTCTTGTTGCCGACCGAGTCGGTTTCCTTCAGTTTTGCCACTGCTTCTTTGTTCTTGCCTGCCGCAGCCAGTTTCTGTGCTTCCTGCAATGGTTTGCCGATTTCAGCGCGCACCGCTTCGGCAGCGTAAGCGACCGACGAAAAACCTGCCAAAGGAGCTGCTGCTGTAAAACCAATAGCGGCCATTACCAGGCCGAGATGAGCGAGACGAAACTTGGTCATGGGTAAGTTTTCTTTCTTCAAAATGCGAAATAGGCAGGAGTTGGTCCTGCCTATCGTTGAACATAGATCTGATTATTGGAACTGTTCGTTGCCGACCAGGCCAATCTTGGTCACGCCGAGACGCTGCGCCGAAGCCATGACGCCGGCCACGACCTTGTACGACACCAGCTTGTTCGGACGCAGATGCACCTCCGGCTGGTCCGCTTGCGCCGCGACATCGGTCAGTTTCGCTTCCAGGGAGTTGCGGTCTGGAACGACCACGTTATCCCACAGAATCGTACCGTCGAAGTCGACGTCGATCGTGATCACCACCGGATCCTTGGTCGGTGGCGGCGGAGTGCCGACCGGCATGTTCAAGTTCACCGAGTGGTTGGCTTTCGGAATCGTAATGATCATCATGATAATCAGCACCAGCATCACGTCGATGAGGGGCGTCATATTCATTTCCATCATTGGTTCCGGATCCGCGCCTGCGGATGGGGAGCCGACATTCATACTCATGATGTTTCCTTTTAAGAAGGGCAGGCCTGGACCGCGGGCCCGCGATGCGCTAACGGGGATTAACCCTTATCAGGCGGTTCGGTGATGAAGCCGACCTTCTGAATACCAGCGCGCTGGGTAGTGAAAATAACCTTGCCGATCGCTTCGTAGCGTGTTTCTTGATCGCCACGAACGTGTACTTCCGGCTGCGGCAACTTCACTGCTTCCACCTTCAGATTGTCGAACAACTCATTCGCGTCGCGCATCTTCTTCTGGTTCCAGTAGATGTCGCCATCCTTGCTCACAACGATGTTGACATCTTCCGGTTTAGTCTGAATGACCTGGTTGGTTTCCTCTGGCAGCTTGATCTTGATCAGCTTCAGAACAACCGGGCTCGTGATCAGGAAGATAATCAGCAGAACCAACATGATGTCCACCAGGGGCGTCGTGTTGATTTCTGACATGACTTGATCTTCGTCTCCGCTATCGGAGCCTACGGACATCGACATGATTAATTATCCAATCTTTTTAGCGCCGGCCAGACGGCCAGCTTCGCTGGTGGACATCGCGCCCGAGATCAGCACCGAGTGCACGTCGGCCGAGAACGAACGGACATCTTCCATCGCCGACTTGTTACGACGCACCAGCCAGTTGTAACCCAGAACGGCTGGAACGGCGACGAACAGACCGAAGGCGGTCATGATCAGCGCTTCACCGACTGGACCTGCGACCTTGTCGATCGACGCGTTACCGGACATGCCGATAGCGATCAGCGCATTGTAAATACCCCAAACGGTACCGAACAGACCGATGAACGGCGCGGTCGAACTACGGTTGCCAGGAACGACAGGCCGTCCTGCAGACGCGACTGAACTTTTTCAACGGCGCGCTGGATCGACATCGTCACCCAGGTCGACAGGTCGATTTGTTCCAGCAGGGCGCCGTCATGGTGCACGGTGGCCTTGGTGCCGGTCTCGGCGATGAAGCGGAATGGCGAGCCTTCTTTCAGCGCGGCCGAACCGGCGGCGATCGACGAGGCTTTCCAGAACTTGGCCGAGGTTTCCTTCGATTGCTTGAAGATCTTGGCCTGGTCGATCAGCTTGGTGATGATGATGTACCACGAACCCATCGACATCAGCGACAGAATGATCAGCGTGCCGCGCGAGACGAAACCGGCTTCCCACACCGCCGCGAAGCCGTATGGGTTGGCGACTTCCTCGTGGCCGCCGGCGGCTGCCGGGGCCGAAGCTGCTGGAGCGGCAGCGGCGTCGGCTGCCGGTGCTGGTGCTGCCGCCGCATCCGCTGGAGCGGCTGCCGGGGCCGAAGCTGCCGAGGCTGGCGCGTCAGCGAAAGCTGGAGCGCTTACCAGGGCGGTGGCTGCGGTCACGGAAAACAGCACAGCGGCCAGTACAGCGGACAAACGGGTATTCTTAAACATGCTTCCTCCAAATTGATAAAATAATCAGATCGCTGAATGTATGACAACGAAACTTACTAAGTGAGACGTCACTGCTGTCTCGGTTTTTACTCCAGCGTCCAGACGTATTGCATCTGCATCCACGCTTCCGTCGGTTTCCCGTCGGTCAGACCCGGTTTGAAACGGCATTTGCTGATGCCGCTCACCGCTGCCTTGTCCAAATCCCTAAAGCCACTCGATTTGACGACTTTGGAGTCGGCAACGCGGCCGTCGGCTGCGATCAGGAACGACAACGTCACCGTTCCCGTTTCTTCGTTACGCAACGAGGACTTCGGCCATTCCGGCTTGGCGCAAGTGCTGAAGTCCGCTACCGCGGCGACGTTGACCGATTTGGCCGGTCCCGGCGTCGGCGGCGCCGGCGGTGCCGGCAGCGTTTTTTGCAGGTCGTTCGACGGTGGCTTCACGTTGGTCGCGTTGGCGATCACGTTCTGCTGCGGCGGCGGCTGCTGCACGTTCACCT
>JBDSKP010000078.1:0-5528 GCA_039916925.1 Duganella sp. | reverse complement strand
GGCGCCGGCGACGGCAACATGGGCGTGCAGACGGCGGCCTACAATCTGCCCAACGACGAGCGCATCATCAGCGAGCGCGGCTCCAAGCGCGTGATGCTCAAGAACGTGCAGCAAGCCAAGTTCAAGTCGACGTTGACGCCGATCTCCAAACTGGTGCTGAAGCCGGCGGACCAGAAGGATGTCCACTTCGACTCGTTCTTCACGCACATCCTCGCGCATGAAATCACGCACGGCCTGGGGCCGCACATCACCAAGGCCGACGGCAAGGAGTCGACGCCGCGCCAGGACCTCAAGGACACCTATTCGACCATCGAGGAGGCCAAGGCCGACATCACCGGCCTGTACGCGCTGGCTTACATGATGGACAAGGGCCAGCTGGCCGGCACGCTGGGGCAGGGCGAGGCGGCCGAGCGCAAGCTGTACACGACGTTCCTGGCGTCGGCCTTCCGCACCCTGCATTTCGGCCTGACCGACTCGCACGCGCGCGGCATGGCGATCCAGGTCAATTATCTGCTCGACAAGGGCGGCTTCGTGTCGCACGGCGACGGCACGTTCGCGGTGGACTTCAAGAAGATCAAGGCCGCCGTGACCGATCTCGACCGCGAGTTCCTCACCATCGAGGCGACCGGCGACTACGCGCGCGCCAAGGACCTGATGACCAAGTATGTCGTCATCCGCCCCGATGTCCAAAAAGCGTTGGAGAAGATGAAGTCCGTCCCCAATGATATCCGGCCGGAATTCAAGACAGCCAATAGCCTGTTGGCTAAGTAAGTACTCACATCACCCTGCGGGGACCGCCCGGTCCCCGTTGTCGCACGTCCCGCCTCTTTCTTTCCAAACCGATAATTACATTCTGCCTACGTAGAAAAAAACCGTGGTATTTCGTGCTTTGAGGCAATAAAAATTTCCGTGTCGTGATAAAGTTACCGTAAGGAAACCTAATCATGATCAAGCACATACTTGCCTCCCTGCTGATACTGTCCTCCAGCCTGGCCTCCGCCGCCGGCCTGACCGACATGGAAACCCGCTGGCTCACCGCCGGTTCGGCGGTGCTGACCTACGCCAAGAAAGAACTCAAGCTGCCGATCGACGTCATCGTCCAGCCCACCGGCAAGCCCACCGACGTGCCGCTGGCGCTGGGTTTTCAGGACGGACGCTGCAAGCTGGTGCTGACTATGCGCAACGGCAACAACCCCGAAGAGATCCTGTCGACCGTGCCCGAGGCGCAACGCGCGTTGATGATCGAGGCGATGATCGCCCATGAGATCGGCCACTGCTGGCGCTACGCGCAGGGCGTGTGGCACGAGCTGCCGGCCGGTTTCGAGGAAAACGCCGGCGCCGCCGCGCACGACCACGCCCAACTGCAGGAGCTGGAGGAAACCCGCCGCGAGGAGGGCTTCGCCGATCTGTCCGCGCTGGCCTGGGTCCAGCAGCGCCATCCGGAGCAGTACGCCGCCGTTGCCGCCTGGATGCGCAAGGTGCGCGAACCGTCGGCTGCCAGCGCCGGCGCCTCCCACAGCACCATGCCGTGGCTGCAACTGGCGTCGACCGGCGCCGCCTTCGACGCCGAGCTGCCATTGTTCGAACAGGCTGGCAGCGTGTGGCGCCAGGGCTTGCTGGCCACCGGCGAGCAGGCTGGGTCGCAACGGCTGGCCGGCCGCTGATCGATACGCAACACTATTGACAACGTAGCCATCCCGCGTCCTCCATAGACCAGAAGTAGCGATTCGCCAACTCTGTACGTTTGCGCACAGAGGTTTCTCCAAACCCGGCGTTTAATGTGTCCACCAACCACCACAACAAAGGGACACATCATGAACAAGCTTCTCTTCCTGATCCTGGCCGGTGCGGCCAGCGCCAGTTTCGCCGCCACCCCAGCCCACGACACGGTTGCCTACAAGGCTGCGACCGACAAGGCCGCCAACGAGTACAAGTCCGCCAAGGCCGCCTGCGACGCGCAGACCGGCAACGCCAAGGATATTTGCCAGGAACAGGCCAAGGTCGCCCGCGCGACGGCCGAGGCCAACGCCACGATGCAGTTCAAGAACGATAAGAGGTCGATCGAGAAAGCCCGCACCGAACTGGCCGACGCCCAGTACGATCTGGCCAAGGAAAAATGCGACGCGCTCGATGGCAACGCCAAGGATAGCTGCCTGAGCACCGCCAAGTCGCAAAAAGTCGCCGCCGTCCACGCCGCCAAGGCCGGCAAGGATGCCGCCGACGTCGCCCAGACCGGCATCGATTGCAGCGCCATGACCGGCACCGACAAGGCTTCATGCGAAACGCGGTCGAAAACCGAGCTGGCCAAGGATGCCGTCGCCGACACCGTGATCACCACCAAGGTCAAAACCGAACTGATGGCCGAACCGGCGCTCAAATCGCTGGACGTCAAAGTGGAAACCAACAACGGCGCCGTGGTGCTGAGCGGTTTCGTGCCTTCGCAGGCCGAGGCCGACAAAGCGGTGGATGTCGCCCGCAACGTCAAAGGTGTCACCGACGTGAAGAGCTCGCTGCGCATCAAGTAAGCGGCCAGCTTGCTGTCGATGGGGGGCCGCCAGCCGGCCCCCTTCTTTCGCTTGCTTTGATGATGGTCATAATTTAAAATGCCCGAAGCGCGCGTCCGCGCGGTCGTCGTCATCGCAAGGAGCACCATGTTCGCACTCTCCCTCTCCAACTGGTTGCGGCGGCGCGGCCTGTCTCGAACCGCTGGTTCGACAGCCGCCGGGGCCTGGTGGTGGGCTTGCTGACGGCCAGTTCGGCCACCGGCCAGCTGATCTTCCTGCCGGTCGGCGCCTGGCTCATCGAGCACTTCGGCTGGCGCATGGCCGTCATTCCCGTGTTCGCCGCCTGCGCGCTGGTCGCCGTGCTGGCGCTGCTGTTGATGCGCAACCGGCCCAACGAGCTCGGTCTGGCTCCGTACGGCGCCGCGCCCGGCACGGCGGTAGCGCCGCCGGCGCCGACTATGCGCGTCACCTTCGCCACGCCGTTCAGGGTGCTCGCCGGCGTCGCCGGCAGCCGCGTGTTTTGGATACTGTTCGGCAGCTTCTTCATCTGCGGCCTCAGCACCAACGGCCTGATCCAGACGCATTTCATCTCGCTGTGCGGCGACGCCGGGCTGGCCGCCGTGCCGGCCGCCTTGGTGCTGGCGATGATGGGCGCGTTCGACCTGGTCGGCACGATCGGCTCGGGCTGGCTGTCGGACCGCTACGACAACCGCAAGCTGCTGTTCATGTACTACGGCCTGCGCGGGCTGTCGTTGTTCTGGCTGCCGTATTCGGAGTTTACGTTCTACGGCTTGTCGCTGTTCGCCATGTTCTACGGCCTGGACTGGATCGCCACGGTGCCGCCGACGGTGCGGCTGGTGGCGTCGACCTTCGGCAAGGAGCAGGCCGGCATGGTGTTCGGCTGGGTGTTCGCCGGGCACCAGCTGGGTGCGGCGGTGGCGGCGTGGGGGGCGGGGCGCGTGCGCACCCTGATGCTGACGTATAACCCGGCGCTGTTCGCCGCCGGCGCCGCCTGTCTGGTCGCGGCCGGGGTCATCCTGCTGATACGGCGGCCGGCGGTGGCGGTTGTCGCCAATGCCAAAGCGGCGGCGTAACAAGGTGTTGGCGGCTCATGCATGGCGGATTACGGCGTTCCGCCTAATCCGCCCTACGTATCTCCGTGGTCAAGCGGAGGTGAGGGCCACGAAATGCCGATCTCACGAGGATGCACGTAGGGCGGATTAGCGCAGCGTAATCCGCCATCGGTGAGCCGTCAGCGGCCGTGGTTGAGTGAAGGCCGGGGCCACGAAAAGTCCATCACTTCAGATACTTCGCCAGCCAGCCATGCACCTCGCTGTAGAAGTAGCGGCTGTTATCCCCCTTCAAGATCCAGTGGTTCTCGTCCGGGAACACCAGCAGCTTGCTGGGCACGTTCAAGCGCTGCTGCGTGGCGAAATTCATCAGCGCGTTGTTGGCCGGCACGCGGTAATCGAGTTCGCCCACCGAGATCAAAATCGGCGTTGTAAAGCCCGTTCCCTTCTCATGGTTCCCGGCCTGCATCACCGGACTCTGCTCGCGCCACACCGGCAAATTGCCCCACACCGGTCCGCCGCTGTTGACCTCGCGCCCGAAGATGCTGTCGCTGGTGCCCCACTGCATCACCAGGTCCATCTCGCCCGCGTGCGACACGATCGCCTTGTAGCGCGTGGTGGTCGCCTGCAGCCAGTTGGCCAGGTGGCCGCCGTAGCTGGCGCCGCCGGCCGCCAGCCTGCCGCCGTCGACGAAGCCGTACCTGCGCACCGCCTCGTCGACCGCCTCGTTGACCTCGTCGCCCGGCCCCTTGAGCGGATCGCCCTGGATCGCGCGCGCGAACTCCTCGCCGTAGCCGGTCGAGCCCTTGTCGTCGGTCAGCAGCACCACGTAGCCCGGCTGCGCCAGCAGGTGGTAGTTCCAGCGCAGCACGAACTGGTCGCGCCACATATTGGCCGCGCCGCCGTGGATCACCGCGAACAATGGATATTTTTTCGCCGGGTCGAAGCCGGCCGGCTTGACGATCATGTTGTGGATCATGCGCCCGTCGCTGGCCTTGAACCAGAAGTGCTCCGGCGCCTGCCAGTCGAGCGCGGCGGCGCGCTCGGTGTTGAACGCGGTCAGCCGCTTCGGCGCGCCGTTACCGAAGGCGTACACCTCCGGCGGATTGATGGCCGATTCCCACACGCCGACCACCGCCTTGCCGCCGGCGTTGAGCGCGCCGATGGCGCCGGTCGGCGGCGACGGTTCGGCGCGCACGTCGCCGCCCGCGTAGTCGACCGAATGCAGTTGCTCGAGGCCGGCGTGCTCGAAGCTGAACACCGCGCGCCCGGCGCCGTCCGGCAAGGCGAAGCGCGAGATGGAACGGTCCAGCGACGCCGTCAGGATGGTCGGCCTGGCATCGACGATCGGCCAGGCGAAGCTGGCCAGGCGGCTGACATCGTAGACCTGGCCCGGCTGCTCCGCCTCGGTCAGGCTGAACAAGGTTTTGCCGTCCTTGCTGAACTGGAGCGCGTGGTAGCTGCGCTTGTCCCGCGTCAGTTGCCGCGCTTCGCCGCCGGCGGCCGGCACCGAGAAAATCTGCGTGTAGCCGGACGCGCGCGCCGCCTCATCGCGGTTGATCGAGGCCGAGAACACCACCGCCTTGCCGTCCTGCGACCAGATCGCGTCGAGCGTCTGGCCCTCGTCGGCCTGGCCGCCGCCAAAGCCCGGCAGCGCCGCCAGCCGGGTGCCCGACAGTAGGTCGCGCGGCTTGGCGCCGACCGCCGCCTCCATCACGAACAGGCGCACTTGCTTGTCGTCGAGCCACTTGTCGAAGTAGCGTGGCGGGAAGCTTTCGTAGGCGCGCGCGGTGTACTTGCGCTCCTTGCGTTCCTTGGCGGCCTTTTTGATGTCCTCCTCGCTTGCGGTGCCGGGGAAGATGTCGCTGACGAACAGCAGCTCCCGGCCGTCCGGGCTGTACTTCGGCTGGCGCGCGCCCAGGGTGAGCGTGGTCAGGCGCTGCGCCTCGCCGCC
>JBDSKP010000077.1:0-4460 GCA_039916925.1 Duganella sp. | reverse complement strand
ACCCGGGCTTCCGCGCGCGGCTGGCCAACGCGGTGCGGTCGCGCAACGACGCGCTGTCGGCCACGTCGGGCCTGAACGAGGAGGTGTTCGACGCGCTGATACTGCTGGCGGCCGGTGGTTTGACGGTGCCGGCGGTGGCGGCCGGTTATGTGAAGGTGCAGCGGCTGATGCGCGACATGGCCGAAGGGCGCCAGGCGCGGCTCGAGAGGCTGGGGTTCGACAGGGACGCCGCGCAACACCTGTCGTCGCTACACACCCGCAACTTCATGTGACGGCCGGCGGCGGGGCGGTACCACGGATCCACGTAGGGCGGATTAGCGCAGCGTAATCCGCCATGCATGCGTTTCGACGGCTCACGCAATGGCGGATTACGGCGTTCCGCCTAATCCGCCCCACGTGATGAACGGGTCATCCAACGGTCGCGAGATCAAACCTCCATCAAAAACGGTTCCAGTTGTTGTGGCGGTGCTCGGTCGCCTCCTTCAACAGGTAGCCGGCGCGGCGCTCGTCCCTGGCGCTGTGCGCGTCGCCCAGCTGCACCGTCATCGCCAGCTCCTGCAGCGCCGGCGGATATTCGTGCTCGGCCGCCTCCTCCAGCAACGCGCGCGCCCGGGCCGCGTCGCGCCCCACGCCGCGCCCCTCGCTGTAGAAGTACGACAGCAGGAACATCGCGTGCGCGTTGCCGCCCTCGCTGGCGGCCGTCAGCCAGCGCGCGGCCAGCCGGTCGTCGCGCGCGACGCCGTCGCCGTTCTTGTAGAGCTGGCCCAGCACCAGCGCCGCGCGCGCGTGCCGTTGCTGGGCGGCCAGCTGGTACCACGGCGCGGCCGCCGCCGGTTGCGCGGGGACGCCGACCACGCCCAGCCGCAGCATCTCGCCCAGCCGGAACGCCGCCTCGACGTCGCCGCCGCGCGCGGCCGCCTCGAACAGTTTCATCGCCTCGGCGCGCTGGCGCGGTCGGCTTTGGTACAGCAGCCCCAGCTCGCGCTGGGCCACCGGCATGTTCTGATCGGCCCACGCCATCAGCTTGCGCTCGGCGCCGGCGTCGGCCTGCTGCAGCGCCTTCATGCCCACGGTTTCGATCTGCGCCGAATCCGGCGGCGCGCGCTGGATCCGGCAGCCCGACAGCAACGCCGCCGCCAGCGCCGCCGCCGCCATGCCATCGCGGTAAGTGGTCATCATGCCGTCCTATTTACCCAGGTCGATCGTGTACTTGGCGAAGCCGCTCGCGTCCAGGCCGCCCTCGGCGGTGACGGCCGTGATGCCGCCGCTCCTGGCCAGCGCCAGGTGGCCCGGCGCCGAGCGCAGGATCACCGGCCCGGCGGTGGTCACCTTGACGAAGCTCCAGCTGCGCGCGCTGCCGTTGTCGGCCAGCGTGACCTTGCCGCTGGCCGCGCCGCGCGCCGCCAGATAGTTGCTCACCACGGTCTGGTTGGCGTCCGGCGACTTGATGATGGTCTTGCTGCCGTCGATGCCGGGCACGGCGCCGCCGCCGCCGGCGCGGTAATCGTTGGTGGCGACGATGAAGTCGTCCGTGTCGGCCACCGGCTTGCCCAGGTAGGTCAGGTTGACGATGCGGCCGCCGGCCGGCTTGGTGACGTCGATCTGGTAGGTCAGCGCGTTGTTCTCGGCGTAGAACACATCGTAGTTGTAGATCGTGCCGTAGCTCGGCACCAGGTCCTGCTCGGCCGTCCTGGCCGGGTCGATCTGGCCGAACTGCTTGGCGGCCGTCTCCAGCCACGCCTTCAGGTCGCCGCCCTTGATCTTGACCGCCTGCAGGTTGTTGTTGCTGTACAGGTAAAGGTCGCCCGGATTGCGCACCTGCAGCCCGACCGGCGCGGCCGCGCTGGCGCCGGGCGCGACGTCGGTGAAGTCGGACGGCCCGTTGCGGCCGGCCTTGAACGGCGCGCTGCACGAGATCACCGGGATGTTCTTATAGGAGGCGAGGGTGGCGTCGGTGCTGGTGGCGATGAATTTCTTGACGTAGTCGAGCTGCGCCTGGTTGACCAGCTGGATCGCGCTGACGTCGCCGGCCAGCGCGAAGTAGGCCGACATCTCGAAATCGGTGGCCACGCCCAGCGGCTGTTTGGCGTAGGCGATGGTGGCGGCGTGCTCGGCGGCGACGAGCGGCGCGACGGCCGGATCGGCCTTGACGATGGTGGCGCCGTCCGTGTACTTGAAGCCGCGGGACTCGACCGTCGTGGCGGCCGGGCGCACCACCCATTTGCCGCCCGTGTAGGCCAAGGTCATCTTGATGATGCCCAGGCGCCGGCCCCAGCTTTGCGCCATGACGGTCGGCACGCCGTTGACGAAGCCATTGACGGCGTCGATCCTGGCGCTGGCCGGGAAGGCGGCGAACGAGGCGTCCAGCGCGGCGGCGCCCGCTTCCTTACCCTTCGGGAAGATCAGGTGCGAATGGCCGATCAGCAGCGCGTCGATGCCGGTGGTGCTCAGGTGGTAGCTGCCGTTCTCCATCTTCGGGCTGTACGGGCTCGGGTCGAGGCCGCCGTGCGACAGCGCAACGACCAGGTCGGCGCCCTTGGCGCGCAGCTCGGGCACGTACTGCGTGGCCGCCTCGCGCACGCCGGTGACGACCACCTTGCCGGCCAGGTTCTTCTGGTCCCACTCGAGGATCTGCGGCGGCACAAAGCTCAGCAGGCCGATGTTCATCTTGACGTCGAGTTTGCCGCCGTCGGGCGTGGTGGCCGAGAAGGTGCGCGGCAACAGCGCGTACGGCTGGACGATGGGCTTGCCGCTGGCCACGCCGGCGACGTTGGTCAAGGCCAGCGGGAAAGTCGGCGCGCCGCAGGTGCCGGACGGCTTGGCGACGCCGGGGATGCCGAAGTCGGTGTTGGTGATCTGGCTCAGCAGCGGCAAGCCGTAGTTGAACTCATGGTTGCCGAAGCCGCCGCCATCGTATTTCATGGCGTTCATGACCTTGTGCACGGCCATCGTATCCGAACAGGGGATCGGTTTGGTCGCCGCCTGCAGGTCGCCCAGCAGCGTGCCCTGGATGGTGTCGCCGTCGTCGAGCAGCACGTTGTTGGGGTTTTCGGCGCGCGCGGCGGCCACCAGGGTCGACGTGCGTTCGAGGCCCAGGCTGGTGTCCTCGGCCAGCGCGTAATAGTTATAGCTCATCACGTTGGCGTGGATGTCGGTGGTCTCCATCAGCGCCAAGGTCACGCTGGTGCCCTCTGGAATGGCCGGGGCTGGATTGGACTCCCCGCCGCAACCGGCCAGGCCTATCACACCGGCCGCCGCCAACGCCGCCGCCATCACCGAATTCGTTCTCATCGCACCCTCGAAATGTATAAAAATCAAGGTGGGGACTTTAACCAAACTACATGACGGCACCGTGACAAGCGCCAAGCTTTGTACACAACCCCGGGGTCAAGTCTAACATTCGTACACGAGCACAGCCGTACTCTGCATGAGCACGTGTATGAATGTTAGACTTGACCCCGCTGTTTTTAGTAGGCCCACATGGGGCCGGTCTTGCCGTCGATGGTGTTGCCTTCCATGACCACGAACACGCGGCGGCCGTAGAAGAACGGCAGCCCCCAGTCGAAGGCGTCGCTGTTGCCCGAGGCGGCCGTGCCCGTCAGCGTGCCGCCCACCTGCGCGGCGCGGATCGTCGACGGCAGTTGCACCAGGTTGACGATGTTGAAGTCGACCGCGCCGCTGGCGCTGCCGTCGGCCGCGGTGTTGGTGGCGCTCAGCGCCAACGTCGTCGCCGGACAGAAGAAGTCGCCCCCGGAGCACGTGCGGATCGCCGTGTCGGTGAAGAAGTAGCCGTTCGAGCCGCTGTCGATGAAGCTCGAGCCGTATGTCTTGCCCTTGTAGGTGGTGCCGAAGTCGCCATTGCCGTCGGTCTTGAACACCTTTTCGCCGGCCATCGCGTTGTTGGCCTGCGTGTTGACGCCGAACGTCAACGTGCCGCTGACCGACGTCAGCCCGGCCGTGCCCACCGCCGGCAGGCTCACCACCACGCCGTTGTTGTTGAGCGCGAACGAGGCCACCGGATTGCTGATCTGCACCGCCAGCGGCATGGCGCTGGCCGCGCAGGCGCCGCCGGCGCAGCCGTAATAGGCGCCGCTGATGGCCGTGCGCGCGCAGGCGTCGCCGCAATCGTGCTTGAACAGGCCGACGCCGAGGATGCCGTTGGCGCCGACCGCGTCGAGCGAGCCGAGGTTGTTGCCGGCGCTGCTGCAGCTGGCCGGCGTGGCGGCGAAGTTGGCGCCGGCGTCGCCGATGACCTGGATCGAGATGCCGGTCGCCTCCTCGTCGGCCAGCTTGACGTCGGCCTGGCGCACCGCGCCCCACGTGTAGCCGCTGACGAACTTGCCGCATTCGGCGGCGTCGGCGCCGGACGCGGTCTTGATACCCGGCAGCGCCAGGCTGTCGTCCAGCGCCGAGGCCAGCAGCCGCAGGCCGTACGAGCCGGTGTCGAGCATCACGTGGTC
>JBDSKP010000076.1:0-6486 GCA_039916925.1 Duganella sp. | reverse complement strand
CCGCCGGCGGCCAGGCCCAGCACGATCAGCACGGCCACCGGCTTGCGCCAGTGCTTGCCGCGGACGGTGGGCGCGGAGGTAAGTGGCAAGGTTTCAATTTTCATATCGTTCTTCTGCGAATGTTTGTCGGCGCTGGAAGGACCGCGCATGTTGGCACTTTATGAATTTGCAAGGGCGATCGCCATCGAAATGCGACGGGAGGCGCAAAAACGTGGCTGGAATGCGCAAAACCGGGAGCGAACGTGTTTGAGACACGTCAAGGGCGGTTTTGACACAAGAGCAAGAATGGCGAAGGCCCCGCGAAGGCGCCAACAGAGGGCCATGTGTCTGTCGACTTCCATCTGATGTACGAACAGACCAGCGACGCCGTCGCGCTGGTGCGGGACGGGCGCATCGTTGGCGTCAACCCTGCCGCGCTGGCGATGTTCGAGTGCGACGATGCGGCCGACATGCTGGGCCGGGAGCTGGCCGATTTCTCGCCGCCGCACCAGGCCGAGGACGTGCCGTCGGCGACCAGTTGCTCAAGGAGGTGGCGGCGCGGCTGGTCAAGTGCGTGCGCGGCGTCGACACCGTCAGCCGCCAGGGCGGCGACGAGTTCGTCGTCATCGTGGCCGACATCGGCGGCGTCGCATCCGCTGGCGCCACCCGACCCTGGGCATGCCGCGGCCGGAGCGCTTCATCGGCGTGGCCGAGGACAGCGGGTTGATGGTGCGGATCGGGCAATGGGTGCTGGAGCAGGCCTGCCTGGGAGGCGCGGCGCTGGCGCGATCCCGGCGATGACGTCGTGGTGCATGCGCCGGTGGTCACCGCCATCATCGCGATGGCGCACAGCCTGGGGCTGACGGTGCTGCGTTTTTTGCGCGAGCATGGTTGCGACCAGTACCAGGGCCGTTACGCGCGCCTGAGCGGCAGCCTGGACGGCCTGGGTGGGCTGCTGGAGGGTTGATCGCGCCTGCGGCCCCTACGGTGGAAACACTCTAAACCACGTAGGGCGGATTAGCGCAGCGTAATCCGCCAATGCGTGCGTTTCGACGGCGCACGCATTGGCGGATTACGACGTTCCGCCTAATCCGCCCCACGTGTCACCGTATCACCGTTGTCAACGCGGCGCGGTCACATCTCGTTGGCGCGCTCCTGGCCGCGACGCTCGTCGTACATCCGCACCCGCACCAGCACCTGGCCGTGGTCCGACGCCTCCGGCTTGGCCTGCAGCAAATGGTCGTTCAGATAGGTCACGTCGATCACCTCGCCGACGGCGAAGCGCGAGGACGGGTTGAATTCCTCCGACACCAGCACATGGTCGATCGTCATGTAGTGGCCTTCGTGGATGTTGGTGTAGCCGACATGGCGCAGGCGGTCGCGCCCGCGCTGGATCTGGTTGCTGTCGAACAGCCGGCCGCTGAGCTCCTCGTCGTCGAGGCCGACGCAGCCCGAGCCCATGACGATGGTGGTCGTGACGGCGTCGGCGGTGTCGTTGAAGTCGCCCAGCACGATGCGCGGGCGGCGGCCGTCGCGGTCCATCTGGCTCAGCAGCGCGCGCAGCGCCACCGCCTCGGTGCCGCGCCGTATCAGCGAGCGCAGGTTGGCGTGCGCGTACAGCATGGCCTCGTCGCCGGGGTCGCCGTGGCGGTAGTCCGGACGCTTGGACTTGAGGTGGATCACCAGCACGTCGATGACGCGGCGGTCGGGCAGCAGCACCTGCGCGTGCAGCGGCGCGCGGGCGAAGCGGTCGGGGTCGCGATTGCCTTCGGGCATGGCGACGCCTTCCGGGAACAGCTGGTAGGCGTGGGCCGGCGCGGCCAGCGGCAGGCGCGAGATCAACGCCACCTGCGGCGTCAGGCGCGGCTCGCCGGTGTGCGGATCGGGCGCCGGATCGAAGCCGGACAGCGACGCCTCCTGGTAGCGGCGGCTGTGGGCCAGCACGTCGCGCAGCGCCTCCATCGAAAAGACCTCCTGCAGGCCGATGACGTCGGCGTCGAGCTGGTCGAGCTGGCGGGCGGTCCACAGCACTTTGGCCTGGTAGTCGTCCGGCGTCAGCGGTGCCAAGTTGTCGTACAATTTCGCCCCAGGCTGGGAAAGATTGCATACATTGAAAGTGGCAAAGCGAATTTCCTGCTGCATAATGAGAAACTCCTGTAGACGACAACTTCACGAACAGCGTATCACGCATGGCCAAAAAAGAGCACATCTCCGAGACCCCCGCCACGCAGTTTCTGCGCAAACACAAGGTCCCCTTCACCGAGCACCCCTACGACTACGAGGAGCACGGCGGCACCAGCGTGTCCTCGCGCGAACTTGGCGTTGACGAACACCACGTGGTCAAGACCCTGGTGATGCAGGACGAGGCCGCCAAGCCGTTGATCGTGCTGATGCACGGCGACCGCAAGGTGTCGACCAAGAACCTGGCGCGCGGCATCGGCTGCAAGTCGGTCGAACCGTGCAAGCCGGACGTGGCCACGCGCCACAGCGGCTACCAGATCGGCGGCACCTCGCCGTTCGGCACCCGCAAGGCGCTGCCGGTGTACGTCGAGGATAGCATCCTTGCGCTGGAAACCATTTATATCAATGGCGGCCGGCGCGGATACCTGGTCGGCATCGCGCCGCGGGCGCTGGTGGATTTGCTGGGCGCCAAGGCCGTGCACTGCGCTCTGGCCGACTGAGCCTTGGCGGTGTATATTCCCGGGTCCCCGCCATCCGCGTGCGCCGTCGGCGGCTCATGGCGGATTACGGCGTGCCGCCTGATCCGCCCTACGGGGGCACGTCACTTTTTGAGGAAACAATGAATACAGTTTGGATGACCGTCGCCGCCTATCTGCTCGGTTCGATCTCGTTTGCCGTTATTTCGAGCAAGTTGTTCGGCATCGCCGATCCCCGCACCTACGGTTCCAAAAACCCCGGCGCCACCAACGTGTTGCGCAGCGGTAACAAGGCGGCCGCCGTCGTCACGCTGATCGGCGACTGCGTCAAAGGCTGGCTGGCGGTGTGGCTGGCCGTGCGCTTCCAGGAGCGGTTGCAGATCGGCGACGCCACCATCGCGCTGGTGGCGATCGCGGTGTTCCTCGGCCATCTGTGGCCGGTGTTCTTCCGCTTTGTCGGCGGCAAGGGCGTGGCGACCGCGCTGGGCGTGCTGCTGGGCCTGAATCCCTGGCTGGGCCTGGCGACCCTGGTGACGTGGCTGGCGGTGGCGTTCGCGTTCCGCTACTCGTCGCTGGCGGCGCTGGTGGCGGCGCTGTTCGCGCCGTTCTACTATGGCCTGCTGTTCGGCTTCGAGCCGCAGCTGGCGGCGGTGTTCGTCATGTGCGTGCTGTTGATTTTCCGTCATCGTAAAAACATCTCGAACTTGATCGCCGGCAAGGAAAGCCGCTTCGGTGGCAAGGGCAAAGACGCCGTCAAAGCCAAAAAATAAGGCCGGCGAGGGCGTCGGCGCTTGAATTCGCGCCGGATGCCGCTATATGCTGACTGATCACTTTCAGCAAAGGCCCCGCATGAGCACTCCCGTCAAAATCGATTTCGTCTCCGATGTTTCCTGCCCGTGGTGCGCGATCGGCCTCAAGTCGCTGGAGCAGGCGCTCGACAAGCTCGGCGACGAGGCCGACGTCAGCCTGCATTTCCAGCCGTTCGAGCTCAATCCCAAGATGGGCCCCGAGGGCCAGAACATCGATGAACACCTGACCGAGAAATACGGCTCCTCGCCCCAGCAGCAGGATCAGGCGCGCGCCATGATCCGCGCGCGCGGCGCCGAGGTGGGCTTCGATTTCGCCATGCACAAGCGCAGCCGCATTTACAACACCTTCGACGCCCACCGCCTGCTGCATTGGGCCGAGGGCGAGGGCGAAGGCAGGCAGCGCGCGCTGAAGGAGGCGCTGTTCGCCGCCTACTTCACGCTGGGGGACGATCCCAGCTCGCACGAGGTGCTGCTGCGCGTGGCCGCCGAGGCGGGCCTGGACACGGCGGTCGCCGCCGAGGTGCTGGAATCGGACCGCTACGCCGCCGAGGTGCGCGAGCGCGAGCAGTTCTTTCAGCGCCACGGCATCAACTCGGTGCCGGCGGTGATCATCAACGAACGCCATTTGATCTCGGGTGGCCAGCCGGCCGCCGTATTTGAAAAGGCGTTGCGTGAGATCATGTCACAAGCATAAAAAAAATACGCGTCGGCGGCCGGGCGGATGGTTGGAGACCCCGGTTGTGTTATAAAATTAACTGGTGGCATCCACTTATAATAAAACGACATCGCTACGCGGGGACCCTATGCTGGCCGCAGACAACGTACACACGTTAAGCACCTCACGCCCGCCGGCGGACCAGTTCAGACTGGCCGCACTGCGCCGCTACGATATCCTCGACACCCCGGCCTGCGAAGACTTCAGCTTCCTCACCGAGCTGGCCGCGCGCATCTGCAACGTCCCCTACGCCTTCGTTTCGCTGGTCGACGCCGACCGCGTGTGGATGAAATCCTGCGCCGGCATGCACATGGGCGAGCTGCCGCGCGGCGAGAGCTACTGCTCGCTGGCGGTGCTGGGCGACGCTTCCACCGAGATCGCCGACCTGACCGCGGACTACCGCACCGCCAGGATGAAGCTGACCGTCAACCCGCCCTACATGCGCATGTACAGCAGCGTGGCGCTGACGTCGTCGGACGGTTTCGCCATCGGCACGCTGTGCGTGATGGACACCAAACCGGGCGGGCTGGACGCGGAGTCGCGCTCGTTGCTGACGCGGCTGGGGCGCCAGGTGATGGCGTTGATCGAATTGCGCGCCAGCGAGCGCACGCTGGGCGACACCGTGCGCGAGCTGGAACTGCTGGCCACCACCGACGAACTGACCGGGCTGCACAACCGCCGCTCGCTGCTGCAGCGGCTGCGCTTCGAGGCGGCGCGCGCCAAGCGTTTCCGCTCGCCGCTGTCGGCGGTGATGATCGACCTGGATCACTTCAAGCGCGTCAACGACGAGCACGGCCACGCGGTCGGCGACCAGGTGCTGGCCGGCATCGGCCGCCTGCTGCGCGAAAGCGTGCGCGTGATCGACATCGCCGGCCGCTACGGCGGCGAGGAACTGTGCGTGATCCTGCCCAACACGCCGCTCGACGGCGCGCTGAAATTCGCCGAGACCCTGCGCGGCAAGATCGAGGCCCAGCTGCACTACGCCGGCGCGCGCCCGCTGCCGGTGACGGCCAGCTTCGGCGTGGGATCGTTCGACCACATGGACGTCGCCGACGCCGAAAGCCTGTTGCGCCAGGCCGACACCGCGCTCTACCGCGCCAAGGACGCGGGCCGCAACCGCGTCGAGGGCGCGATTATCGAACGACCTTGAAAGGAACCCGCCGATGCCCACCGCGACCTGGAACGGCGTCGTCATCGCGCAAGCGAACGACGACGAAGTCGAAATCGTCGAAAACAACGTCTACTTCCCGCCATCGGCCGTGAAGTCCGAGTATTTGCGGCCCAGCGACCACACCAGCCGCTGCCCGTGGAAGGGGCTGGCCAGCTACCACAGCGTCAGCGTCGACGGCAAAGTCAACGAGAACGCCGCCTGGTACTATCCGCGGCCGTCCGACCAGGCCGCGCAGATCAAGGACCACATCGCGTTCTGGCGCGGCGTGGATGTGCGGCGCTAGCGATGGCGTTATCGGCCAAGCCGTATCTGCAAAGCATCACGGCGCGGTTTGGCGACGACGTCGACTGGAACCGTCATCCTTATAACGTGCCGGCGGTGGGGGAGCTCGAATCGCTCAGCTTTCATGCGGACGTGACGTTTTTCATCGGCGAGAACGGCGCCGGCATCACCGAGGTGGCGTACGAGGACACCGAGCATTTCGCCATCACGCGCGACTTCCTCAACCACTATCCGCGACGGCTGCAACAGCTGCTCGAACTCGACTAGGTACATGGATAATATTACCCACGGCATTATCGGTTTCGGCGTTGGGGAATTGGTGCACCGCAGTCTGCCGGGGGAGGCGGATGACATCCCGCGGCGCGCGCGCCACCGGTTGCTGCTGGTGTCGTGCGCGCTGGCCAGCAATTTCCCCGATCTCGACCTGTTCCTCACCGGGCTGCTGCCCGATCCGCTGGGTTATCTGCTGAACCATCGCGGCCACACCCACACCGCCTTGCTGGCGTTGCCCCAGGCCTTGCTGCTGGCGGCGCTGCTGTGGCTATGCTGGCCCTCGGCGAGGGCGCTGCTCAAGGCCAGCCGCCCGGCGCGCCTGGGGCTGGCGGCAAGCATCGCGGCGGGCTTCGCGCTGCACCTGCTGATGGATTACACCAACTCCTATGGCCTGCATCCGTGGTATCCGTTCGACGGCCGCTGGTTCTTCGGCGACATGGTGTTCATCGTCGAACCGCTGTTCTGGGTGGCGCTCGGCGCGCCGCTGGCGTTGATCATGCGTTGGCGCACCGCGCGCTGGCTGGGGTTCGCCGGTCTCTTCGCCGGGCTGATGTTCTTTGCCTTGAAGGCTTATCTGGGCTGGCCGTCGTTTGCCGCGCT
>JBDSKP010000075.1:0-2083 GCA_039916925.1 Duganella sp. | reverse complement strand
AAAGGCCGCGCCGGCCACCCCGCCGGTGTCGGACAAGAAGGAACCTGCCAAGCCGGAGACGCCGAAGGTCGATCCCAAGACGGGGCGCGACGATCCCAAGGTCACCGTGGCGCCGGTGGCGCCGATGGCCATCGACTTCGACGGCATCGAAACGCGCATCGTCGACTTGCCGATACCGGCGGCGTCGCTGTCCGACCTGGAGGCGGGGGAGGCGGGCCAGATCTTCTTCCTGCGCGAGAGCGACGGCAAGAAAGCCATCCAGCGCTTCGACCTGAAGGACCGCAAGGCCGAAACGCTGCTGGCGGAGGCTGACGAATTCGAGGTCTCCGCCGATGGCAAGAAAATCGTCTACCGCCTCAAGGAAGCCTGGGCCATGGGCAGCGCCGGCGCCAAGACGCTGACGCCTGGCGAAGGCAAGATCAAGGTCGAAGCGATCGAAGTGCGTGCCGAGCCGCGCGCCGAGTGGACGCAGATCTTCAACGAAGCTTGGCGCATCAATCGCGACTTCTTCTACGATCCCGGCATGCACGGCGCCGACTGGAACAAGATGCGCGAGAAGTACGCGCAGTTCCTGCCGGAGCTGTCGTCCCGCGCCGACCTCAATCGCCTGGTGCAGTGGCTGTGCAGCGAGCTGGGTGTGGGCCACCATCGCGGTGGCGGCGGTGACTTCTTCACCGACAGCAAGGCGGTGCCGGGTGGCCTGCTGGGCGCCGACTACGAGATCAGCGACGGCCGTTACCGCTTCAAGAAAGTCTACGGTGGCTTGAACTGGAACCCGGCGCTGCGCGCGCCGCTGACGGAACCGGGCCTGAACGTCAAGGCCGGCGAATACCTGCTGGCGGTCGAAGGCCGCCCGCTGGTGGCGCCGACCAATCTGTATAGCGCCTTCGAGAACACCGCCAACAAGGCCATCGACATCACCGTCGGCCCGAACGCGGACGGCAGCAAATCGCGCACCGTCACCGTGGTGCCGGTGCCCACCGAGGACGCGCTGCGCAATCGCGGCTGGATCGAGGGGAACATCCGCAAGGTCAACGCGGCCACCGGCGGCAAGGTAGCCTATGTGTACGTGCCGAACACCGCAAGTTTGGGGCACACCTACTTCAAACGCTACTTCTTCCCGCAGGCCGACAAGGACGCCGTCATCATCGATGAGCGCTTCAATGGCGGCGGCAGCGTGGCCGATTACTATCTGGAGATCTTGCAGAAGAAGGAAATCGCCTGGTGGACCATGCGCTACGGGGCGGACATGAAAACGCCGTCCGCCTCCATCCAGGGGCCGCGCGCGATGCTGATCGACGAGACGGCCGGCTCGGGCGGCGACCTGCTGCCGTGGATGTTCCGTAAAAACCAAATGGGGCCGCTGATCGGCAAGCGCACCTGGGGTGGACTGGTGGGCGTGTTGGGCTTCCCGGTGCTGCTCGACGGCGGCACGATCACCGCGCCCAACCTGGCCTTCTGGACGCGCGACGGTGGCTGGGGCGTGGAAAACGAAGGCGTGGCGCCGGACATCGAAGTCGACCAAACGCCGGCCGACGTCATCGCCGGCCGCGATCCGCAGCTGGAGAAGGCGATAGAAGTGATCAAGGCGGAACTGGCGAAGAACCCGCCGGCACGTCCGCCGCGCCCGGCCTTCCCGGTAAAGGCCAGATAAATCGGGCATGTTGACATGGGACGCACATGTTGAATGGGGACGAACATGTTGAAACACACGGGAACCACGTAGGGCGGATTAGCGCAGCGTAATCCGCCATGCATGCGCCGTCGAAGGCTCATGCATGACCGAAAGTGTTCGGAAGTGAACAGTAACCACGTTCACTTCCGAACAGACATCGGCGATTCCCATAGATTCAGCGCATAAAAAGCCGTGGCATGGTAGTTGCACTATCCTCCTGTCTTTCCCACCCGGACCTACCATGAAGTTAAAAGATTTTCGCATCGGCTGGCGCACGCTGATACAGCAGCCGGCATATTCGCTCTCGGTGATACTGGGCCTGAGCATAGGCCTGGCATCCTGCCTGCTGCTGCTTGGCTTTGTAAAGTACTCGCTGGATTACGATTCGCATGTGCCGGATGTCGACAA
>JBDSKP010000074.1:0-8610 GCA_039916925.1 Duganella sp. | reverse complement strand
GGCGGCCAGTACCGGGCGAACGGCAATGCCTTATTTGCTCAGGCACTCTTTCATGAAGGTCTTGCGCGCGTCGCCTTTTTTGCCTTTGGCATCGGCATTGCAGGTTTTCATCTTGCTTTGCTGGGTGGTGTCTTGCGCCACCACTTCTTTCTTGGCGCTCAGGCATTCCTTCATGAAGGCCTTGCGCTCATCGCCTTTCTTGCCGGTCGCATCGGCGTTACAGGTTTTCATCTTGCTTTGCTGGGCGGTCGGTTCGGCGGCGAACACCGCGCCGCTCAGTGACAGGATCAGGCTGGCAACGAACAGTTTTTTCATCATAATTTCCTCTGCGGTCGAAATGCGGTTGGCGGGCCGGTGGCCACAAGGCGACTATAACTGAAGTTGCTGCCACAAGGATACTTTCTCAATCTTAATCCGGGTTAAGCGGACATCGGAACCACGTGGGCGGATTAGCGCAGCGTAATCCGCCAAGCGCCGTCGGCGGCTCGTGGCGGATTACGGCGTTCCGCCTAATCCGCCCTACGAACCCCGGAGTCGTCAGGCGGCTTTGACGGGCTCCGGCCGGCCGCAGTAGCGCCGCACATACGCTTCGTGCGTGGGCAGCTGTACCACCGTGCGGTCGACCGTGGCTTTGATGTTGCCGAGGAAGTGCTTGAGCTCTTCGTCTCCCATCAGGTCCGCCGACTGGTGGTGCGACGCCGGCATGATGCCCTGGCCTAGCATCACCTGGATCCACGAGTTTTCCGCGAATAGTTCGTTGGGGACGCGGAACACGCGGCCCGTTTCGCGGAACAGGTCGATGCGGTGCCGCAGCGAGGCCGGGATGCTCATCTCGCGGCAGTCGATCCAGAACTGCGAGTCGGTGCGGTTGTTGACGTGGTAGTGCAGGATGATGAAGTCGCGTATGTGGTCGATCTCGCTGTTGCATTGCGCGTTGTATTCGTCGATGTCGGCCTGGCTGATGCCGCCCGTCGTCGGGAACATCTGCATCAGCCGCACCACGCTGCGCTGGATCAGGTGGATGCTGGTCGATTCGATCGGCTCCAGGAAGCCGCTCGACAGGCCGATGGCGTCCACGTTGCCCTTCCAGGTTTGCCGCCGCTGGCACGGTTTGAATTTGATCACGCGCGGTGTGATCAGCGTGCGGCCTTCGACATTGCGCAGTAGCTGCTTTTGCGCCGTGTCGTCGTCCAGGTAACGGCTCGAGTAGACGATGCCGTTGCCGACCCGGTGCTGCAGCGGGATGCGCCATTGCCAGCCCGCCTGGTGCGCCATGGAGCGCGTCAGCGGGACGGCGTCGGCCACCGCTTCGGTCTGCACGGCGATGGCGCGGTCGCAGAATAGCCATTGCGACCAGTCCTCCATCTCTTCCCCCATCGCGTCGCCGATCAGCAGCCCGCGGAAGCCGGTGCAGTCGATGAACATGTCGCCTTCGATCTCCTGCCCCGATTCGAGCACGATCGAGCGCACGTCGCCGCGCATGTCGCCTTCTTCATGCTTGGTGTATCGGACGATCTTGCCCTCGATGCGCTGCACGCCGCGTGGTTCGCTCAGGCGGCGCAGGTATTTGGCGTAGCGGCTCGCGTCCAGGTGATAGGCGTAGTTCATGCCGGTGTTGGGCAGGTGCGCGAAGCGGTGCTCGAGCGAGGCTTTCAACTCCAGGCAGTAGTCGCCGTAGTCGCCGGCCAGCCCGCGCTCGACGCCCTTGTGCCAGAAGTGCTGGAAGCCGGCCGTCCAGTGGTCGACGCCGGTGACGCCGAACGAGTGGATGTAGTTCTCCTTGACGTTGCGCCATTCCTCGAACGAGATCCCGAGCTTGAAGGTGGCCTGCGTTTCGGCCATGAATTCCTGCTCGTTGATCTCGAGCAGATTGTGGAAGTTCATCAAGGTCGGGATGGTCGCCTCGCCGACGCCCACCGTGCCGATTTCGTCGGACTCGATCAGTTTGATGTCGAGCCGCTTGCCCAGCACCTTGGCGATGCCGGCGGCGACCATCCAGCCGGCGGTGCCGCCGCCGCAGATGACGACGCGGCGCACCGGTGGTCGATTGTTCGGATCTCTGTTCTGGTCTTGCATTTGCCGGTCTCCTTAGCGGTTCAGCTTTTTTAGTATCTGGGCGCGCAGAGCGCGCGCGCCGTCTGCCGTCAGCGGCGCCAGTACGTGGCGCGCCGTTTCCGGTATGTGTTGCGCCGTTTCGTCGTCGGCTTCGAATATGTAATGTCGGAAGACTTCCTGCCACGCCTTGCGCTGCTCCGGCGGCAGCCCGCGCATCGTCAGGAAGGCCGTCATCAACGCGTGGGTCGGCGTGTCCATGAATTCCGGCGTGCGCTGCCACCAGTAGTTGACCAGCACATTGAACGCGTCCAGCGCTTCGATGTGGTGCCACCACATGCTGGGAATGAACAGGGCGTCGCCCGGGCCGAGCACCGCGCTTTGCGCGTGCTCCAGCGCCTCGGCGTAGCGCGGGAATTTGTCGAAGTCCGGCTTCAGCATGTCCACCAGGCTGATGGCCTGGCCGGCCGGCGTGAAGTCGAGCGGGCCGACGTACAGGTTTTTCAGCTGCTCCGGCGGGAACAGCATGAAGCGCCGGTGCCCCGCCGCCACCACCGCCAGATTGTCCGGCACGTCGTAGTGGGCGGCGATGCGCGTGCGGTTGCCGATCCAGATGCTGGCCAGCGCGTCGCGCCCGCCCAGATCGAGGTCGTTGTGTTCGCGGAAGCCGGGCAGGCAGGTGTCGACGCTGGTCGATCCCACGTACACCGTCGGCGGCCTGGTCATGTCGCGCTTGGCGCGGATCTCATCGAGCACCCCGGTCAGCTTGGCGTGCACCGGGTAGAAATTAAAGCCGCTCATGTCCTCGTTGTAGAAGAAGCGGCCCCCGGCCCCGGGTGGGCCCAGCATCGCGCCGACCGTGGCGCCGGCGGTGGCGTCGCCGTAAAACCGGCGCAGGTAGGCGTCGCCGTCGTCGTCGGAGGCGAGGGCGGCCCGCACCATCGGCCAGCCGGCGGCCAGGCCGCGCAGCACGATCGGGCCGGTGGCGCACAGGATCTCGTCGGTCAGCCCGTTCGGGCCGACGCCGGCGATCTCGCGGATGGCCTTAGGCATGGCGCGCGTTCTTGCGGTCGATCAGCGCGCGGAAGTTCGACAGCGACGCGATCACCATGTAGATCGCATGCAGGTGCCCGGCCGCGTGCAGTTTGGCGATGACGTCGCCGCCCAGCGACGACAGGCGGTCTTCGTTGATCGTGTAAAAACCGGCCAGGCGGTTTTGCGAGCCGTCGTCCAGGCCGACGTCGAGCACGAAGCTTTCCAGCAGCTCGTGCTCGCGCAGCGCTGCCACGAAGGCCGGCATGTCCTGCAGGCCGTGGTGGATCGCCGCCAGCAGCGAATTGCGCTGCTCGAGGAAGTCGCTGATGCCGCCGTGCGGCTTGAACACCTCCTCGCCCTCGCTGTCGCTGACGCGCGGGTTCTCGATGTCGATGTGGATCGTCAACTCCCGGCCGTCCGGGCCGCCCAGGCCGATCAGGAAGGGCTGGCGCTCGATCATCATCGGGATGTACATCGCGTCCCAGCGCTCGCCGTCGAGGAAAAGGTTTTCATCCTGTTGAAAACCAAGCAGCGCGAGCGGCTCGAAGTCCTGGCCGTCGGCGCTCTGGCCGAAGACGATCGGGTAGCACGCCTGGATGTTGCGGAATTCGTCCGGGAAGGTCGGCACCGCCATCTGGGCGTCGCCGAAGCGCGCGCCGCGCCGCGTGATCACGCGCAGGTTCTTGTGGTCTATGTTATTGAGCAATACTGATTTTGGCATGGTTCGTCTCTTGTTTATCGTTATGGCCGCAAGCCGTGGCGCTTGATGTGCTCTATCAGCTCGCGGTTGGCCGGCAGCGCGCCCAGCATCTTCTGGGTCAGCGCGGCCGCTTCACGGAAATAGCCGTCGGCCATCGCCGCTTCTTGCGGGTGCTGCTTGGTGAATTCGGTGGTGTGGCCCATGCCGTACAACACGTACTGATAGCTGGCCGACGGGAACACTTCCTCGATGCGGTTGAAGTCGCTGCGCGACGGCGCGCGGTGGCGCCACAACGTCAGCAGCTCGCCCAGCCGTTCGGGGATGGTGGCGGTGTGGTCTTGCCAGTAGGCGCTATCGCGGCGTTGGCTCAGCACGTAGTGCAGTTTCAGGAAATCGATCACCCGTTCCCAGCGGTAGGTGAAGTGCTCGTTGAACCGCCTGGCGACGATGTCCATCGCCGCGCGCGTGGCGGGCATGTCGTCGCTGAGCATGCCGGCCGACATTTCCACCAGCGCCAGCGCCGACGCCTCCAGCGGTTCGATGAAGCCGGCCGACAGTCCGATGGCGACGCAGTTGCGGTGCCAGAACTTGGCGCGGTAGCCGGGATCGAAGGTCAGCTTGCGCGGCGCCGGGAGGTCCGCCGGGCCGCCGGTGGCCGCGATGTAGGCGCGCAGTTCCGCCTCGGCACGGTCGTCGCCGATGTGCGCGCTGGAATACACGTGGCCGACGCCGCGCCGGCCCGGCAGGCCGATGTCCCAGATCCAGCCGGCGCTTTGCGCGGTCGACGAGGTCTGCGAGGCGATCGGGTGGTTGTCGTCGGGGTAGGGGATCTGCACCGCCAGCGCCGAGTCGTTGTACAGCACGTGCTTTTGCGACAGGAAACCGATGTCATAGTGCTTGCCCAGCAGCAGCGATTGCATGCCGGTGCAGTCGATGAACAGGTCGCCTTCGAGCGCGCCGTGGCGTCGCGTGCGCAGCGCGGCGATGTCGCCGTTGGCGGCCGGGTCGATGCCGGTCACGTGGTCCGGCACGTAATGCACGCCCAGGTTCTCGAGGCAATGCTTGCGCAGGAACTGGCCGAACTTGCCGGCGTCGAGGTGGTAGCCGTAGTTGGCCACCGCGGCGAACTCCGGCGTGGCGGCCTGCTTGGGCGCCTTGCCCCGCGCGCACAAATGCGGCTGGTAGCCGACCATGTCGGCGAACGGCACGTCGGCATGGCGCGCCAGCCAATGTTCCGGCATGTTCGCCTCGCCGTAGCCCTGCGGCAACACGAACGGATGGAAATAATAGTCGTCGGCGGCGCCGGTGCGCCAGCCGTTGAAGCGCGAGCCCTGCTTGAACGAGGCGTCGCATTCGCGGAAGAAAGCGGATTCGGACACGCCGATGCGGCGCAAGGTGTCGCGCATGCTCGGCCACGTGCCCTCGCCGACGCCGATCGGGGCGACGTCGGGCGACTCGACCAGCGTCACCCGCAGGCCCGACGGCGAGGACGCGCGGTGCTCGGCCGCGATCAGGCCGGCGGTCAGCCAGCCGGCCGAGCCGCCCCCCACTATCACGATCCGTCGGATCAGCTCATTGGCCATGCGATGTCCCAGATTATTGCGGAAAGTATAACCGACAAGGCCGCTGACGGGCAGCGGCCTTGTCCTCCGAGGGTTGTAATTACACTACATCGGACGCGAACCCGCACCCCCGGGCGGGGGCGTACCCCGTGGGGTACGACCCCTAAGTGGTACCGCGCGCGTATCGCTCAGGGTGGCGGGGTTGAATTGCGCGTCATCAGAACTTGTAGCGCGCCCCGAGCATGTATCGCGGTCCGGCCTGGGTGACCGATTCCACCGCTTGTCGCGTTCGCCCGTGCACGCGCTGGATCGAGTCGCCGGCGTTGATCACCTCGAACTGCAGGCTCAGGTTCTGGTTGACGTTGTAGCCGACGCTCAGGTCGATCTGGCCGTACGCCTCGGTGTACTGCGGGTTCGGGCCGTACGAGTCGAACGTCGACGACAGGAACTCGCCGCGCCAGTTGTAGGCCAGGCGCGCGGTCCACTTGTCGTTTTCAAAGATGCCGACGACGTTGGACGAGTTGCTCAGCCCGACCAGCGCGAACTGCTCGCCCAGCCTGGCGTTGTCGTATTTCAGGCCGGAGTTCACATACGTGTAGTTGGTCGAAATGCCGAAGCCGCTGCTGCCGAACATGTGCTGCAGGTTCACCTCGATGCCGTCCAGGCTGGCCTTCTTCTGGTTGGCGAACGAGTTGATCTTGAAGTTGGCGATCGGATCGTTCGGCTGGCCGACGATGGTGCCGGTGGCGTTGCCGGTGCCGTTGTCGTCCGGGCCGCGCGTCACGCCCGGCGCGGTCGGGTGGTTGCGGAAGATGTAGTTGCGGATGCAGGTCGTGTCGGCGCCGGCGCAACCGTTGGCCAGCGCCTCGTTCCACAGCGCGCCGCCGACCGGCGTGTGCAGGTTGAACGGCGTGGCGTTGAAGGTCGACTGCCCGGCGTAGTTGGTCAAATCCTTGCCCTGCTTGAACTTCCGCAGCATCTCCTGGAAGTCCGCCTCCTCGTCGCCGGAGGGCTCCTTCTCTTCGACCACCATGCGCGTGTCTTTCGGCGCATCGTCGTCGCGGAGCCAATCTCCGAGATTGACGAACTCGTCATCGCGCGTTCGGGTAGGCGCCGCCGTCAGAGGTGCGGCAGGGATACGCACCGACGATCCGGTCGTGCGGCGGGCGGCAGGAAGCGGCTCGGGCTCGGGCTCCGGCTCCTCGTCTCCCATGCTCTCGAGCGCGGCCTGGGCGCGCAGGTCGTCCGGCGCCAGATCGAGCACGCGATGGTAGATCGCACGCGACTTCTCGGTCTGCCCCGCGCGGAAGAGTGCGTCGGCCAGCGCGAGGTACGCCTCGATGAGACGCCCTCGCTCATTCGTGCGGAACGCATACTCCACGCGCTTCTGATGGTGGCGCACCGACTCCGGGTTCAGCCGAACGATCTCGTCGGCCAGCGACGACGCCGCCTCGAGGTCGTCTCCGCGCTCGAAGCCGATCATCGCCGACTCGAGCTCGCGCATCCCGCCGTCGCGATCGCCCGAGTCGAGCATCGCCTCGGCGAGCTGCCGTCGCTTCGAATAGTCCCCGGGCTCCGCATCCACGAGCGCCTGGAGGAGCTCCACCGACTGCTCCGCAATCATCGTCGAGCTTCGACGCGCGGCAGGAGGAGTCGGCGTGGCACCGGAGTCGTCGAGAGAGTCCGTCGCGAGAGCGAATGCATCGTCGTCGCCGATGGACTCGTCCTGCGAGAACGCGTCGGACGGAAGATCCAGCTCCGACTCGGTTCCGAAGATGCTCTCCGGGCGATTCGCCGAGGTGGCGGGCTCGGACAGATCGAGGAAGTCGAGCGACGGCGACTGTTCCACGTCGCCGGTGATGCTCGCCATCGCCTCACCGGGCGTCGGCAGCGAGAAATCCATCAACGGGATGTCCGCGAGCGCGGCGGCGCCGTCGGCAGCACGCTCGTCCGCCTCGGGCATGATCAGCTCGAGATCACCGCCGATGCTGCTCTCGTCCTCTCCGAGGTCGATCGCGATCTCGTCCGTCGCGGACGAGACGTCGAGCGTCTCGTCGTCCAGCATCGGCAGATCGTCGCGCGAATCGCGACGCTCGGGCACCGGCACGTCGGCAATCGAAAAATCGAGCAGCTCGGCGTCGTCGCCTCGGCGGGCTGGCGACGCGAGCGGCGTCATGCGAGGCGACGTATCGATCGCGCCCAAGTCAGTCGGCTCGAGGTCGAGCAGCGATCCGGTACCGTCGAGCGGCGACGCCAGCTCGCCCGCGTCGAAGCTCACCGTCTGCAGCCCATCCAGCAGCCCGCCGCCCGTGGGCCGCGTGCCCTCGGATGTCTCGAACTCGGCGGCGCGGGTGACGCCGTCGAGCAGAGCGGGCTCGATGATCGGGGTGTCGAGCAGCTCGGGAGTGGGAGCCGGCGCAGCGGCAACCGCGGGCGCGGGCACCGGCGCCGGCGCGATCTCCTGATACTCGCCGGTGTGGATGAGATCGAGGCCGTGGGTCGCGCGCTTGAGGATCTGTGCGTTGCGGCCGGTTGCCTTGTCGTCGAGGTCGAGGAAGACCAGGTCGCCGCCGCCGCGAGTGGACACGCTGCCACTGGAGCGTGGCTGGACGCTCGGATCGATCGCCTTCATCCGGTCGATCGTCGCGCGGGCTTCGAGCTCGCGACCCTGCTGCGAATAGCGCTCGTAGAGAAGCTGGAGCTGCTCGATCGCCTCGGGGCCCCGCTCCTGCTTGGAGAGCTGCTCGGCAAGGAGCAGCCGGATGTCATCCTGGTCCGGACAGAGGTCGGCGAACTCCTTCAGTGCGCGGAACGCTTCGTCGATCTTGCCGGACTTCTGCATCCGGTCGGCGTACTCGAGGAAGTTGACCTTCGCGTCGCTGACGAACCCTTTCCGCGCGCTGATCTTGCCGAGCTTGTAGTAGATCGAGACGCGGCCGGGGGAGTTGCGGAGGATCTTGTTGCAAAGCGCGATGGCGTTGTTGAAGAAGCCACCATCGGCATACCGGTCCACGGCCTGCTCGTAGTAATCGACCGCGTCCGCGACGTTCCCCTGCTTGAGGTACAGGTCGCCGACGCGATTGTAGAGCGCGACGTCGACCTCCTCATCGGAGTCTTTGAAGCCGTCAAGGATCTCGACGTACACCGCCAGCGCCTTGTCGAACTGCTTTTTCAGCTCGAGCTCGGCTGCCTTTTTCTTCAGCTTGGCGACATCAGGCATCGGCGAGTGGCGGGCTCCGCGAGGGGCGTCCCCGTCCTCGC
>JBDSKP010000073.1:0-7870 GCA_039916925.1 Duganella sp. | reverse complement strand
GCCGCCCGCCCCCGAGCAACAGCCGCCGGAACAGGCGCCCGGCGAGCGCGGGGCCGAAGCGCCGGAGGACGATCAGCCTGGCCGGAGCGGCGATGAACAGGTGTTCGCCGCCGCCGGGAACGGCGCGGCACCGCGAATCGAAGTGGGGGCCGCCGTCACGGCGGGCCAGGACGGCGGCAGCCGCAACGCGGCGAAGAACACGGCGCGCGGGCGGATGTTGCGCGCGGTGCCGAACGAACAGCCGACCAGCATCGCCATCGGCGCGACCCTGCGCAGCGCGGCGCTGCGCGACCCCGAGAATATGAAAGTCGTGCGCGCCGACCTGCATCAACAGGTCAAGGCCGGCACCAGCGGCAACTTGATTGTGTTCGTGGTCGATGCCTCCGGCTCGATGGCGGCGCAGCGGCGCATGGAGGCGCTCAAGGGCGCGGTCCTGAGCCTGCTGACCGACGCCTATCAACAGCGCGATGAGGTGGCGGTGGTGGCTTTTCGTGGACAGGAGGCGAAGCTGCTGCTGGCGCCCACTCGCAGCGTCGAACTGGCCGAAAAAAGCCTGCGGGAGCTGCCGACCGGCGGCCGTACGCCTTTGCCGCACGCCTTGGTGATGGTGATCGGGATACTGGACGACGCCAAAGCCGCCGGCAATGGCAAGCCGCCTTTGCTTGTGCTGATGACGGACGGGAAAGCGAATGTCTCGGTGGTCGACGTCGGCGACCCGTGGCGCGAATCGCTGGAACTGGCGCAAATGGTGGCCGAATTCCGCGTCCCCACGGTGGTGATCGACACCGAAAGCGGCTATACGCGGCTTGGCCGCGCCGCCACGCTGGCGCGGGAGCTGGAAGCCGAATGTCTGACGCTGGAAGAACTGTCGGCGGATAACCTGGTGCTGACCGTGCGCGCCAGGTTGGCCGCCGGATAAAGAAATAACTTGGGAGTAGTTGGCATGATCATTTGTATAGGTGCGGGGCCGGGAGACATCGGCTATTTGACGCAACGCGGCGCGCAGTTGATACGCGAGGCGGACGTCGTCGCCGGTTTCGAGGCTGTGCTCAACGTCGTGCGCGCCCTGATACCGGAGACCGCGAAAGTGGTCAGCATGGGTTACCGCGACCAGGTCGAACAGCTGGACAAGGTGGCGCTGGACCATCATGCCGGCAAGCGTTGCGTGGTGGTCTTCATGGGCGACATCCATTTCAGTGGCTTCCAGTATCTGGAGCGGGTGGAGCGCGCGTGCGGCCATCCGGTCGAATCGCTGCCCGGCATATCGTCGGCGCAGATTCTGGCATCGCGGGCCAAAGTCTGCTTCGACGAGACCACCTTTATCACCTTCCATCGCCGTGGCGACCTGGAACCGTTCAAGCGCCATCTGGTACATGTGCTGCAGGATCAGCGCAACGCCATCGTCATACCGTGTCCGTGGGACGCGGCGCGTTCGTTCATGCCGTGGCATATCGCCGCCTACCTGATCGAGCAGGGCGTCCCGCCGTCGCAGCCGACCGAGGTGTGGGAAAACCTGACCCGGGGCGAGGCCGAATGGCATGGAACGCTGGCCGAATGCGCGACGCACCAATGCTCCGACATGAGCATCATGCTGATCCGCACGCTGTCGCCGATGGACAGCCAGATCGAAGCGGCGCCGCTGAAATGACGGAAAGCGAAAAATTCGGCATCGTGATCGCCGGCCACGGCAGCCGCGACCCGGACGCCGTGCGTGAGTTCGAGGCGCTGGTGGAGCTGGTGCGCGAGCGCGCGCCGGGGGACACAGTCAGCCATGGCTATCTGGAATTCGCCAGCCCGACCATCGCCGAGGCGGTGGCGGACAATCTGGCGGCCGGCGCGCGCCAGGTGGCGGTGGTGCCCGGGGTGCTGCTGGCCGCGCGCCATGCCAAGAACGACATGCCGGCCGAGATGCAGGCGGTGGCGCGCGACTATCCCGAGATCGACTTCCATTTCGGCGCGCCGATGAGCCTTGATCCCAAGTTGCTGCAACTGGCGCAGGAGCGCATCGTCGCCGCCGAGGCGACATCGCCCCAAACGGTCAGGCGTTCCGATACCTGTCTGGTGGTTGTGGGACGCGGCACGACCGACCCGGACGCCAATGGCGAAGTGGCCAAGCTGGCGCGGATGCTGGAGGAAGGCATGGGCTTCGGCGGCGCCTTCGTCTGCTATTCGGGCACGGCGCAGCCACTGGTCGCCGACGGACTTCGCAGCGCGGCGCGGCTTGGCTATGCGCGGATCGTGGTGCTGCCGTTCTTCCTGTTCGACGGCGTGCTGGTAAAGCGCATCTACGCGGCCGCGGATGATTTGCGCCAGCGCGAACCCGGGCTGGAGGTGCTGAAGGCGGGCTACCTCGGCGTCCATCCCCTCGTCGCCGATGTGATGATAGCCCGCGCGCGCGAGGCGGTCGCGGGCAGGGCGGCGATGAACTGCTCGCTGTGCAAATACCGCGTTCAGATCGTCGGTTTCGAGCAGCAGGTGGGCGAGCCGCAGCGCGCGCACCATCTCGCGGCGCGCGGACTGCAGGCACGCTCCGGCACCGGCGGCGGCGACCCGGCGGCCAGCGCGGAAGCGGTCTACAAACCCTACGAACCGCATCCGATCGAGGCGGAGAGCTTCCGCATCGTCGCCGCGGGGCGTGACTGGTCCGCTTTTCCGGCGGATCAGTTGACGGTGCTGCAACGGCTGGTGCACACGAGCGGCGACTTCGACGCCGTCGACGATATCTATTTTTCGCCGGGCGCGGTCGATAGCGGCATCCGCGCGCTGTTGCGCTGCAAGCGCGTGCTGACCGACGTGACGATGGTGCAGACCGGGCTGAAACGCGCGCTGCTCGAGGAATTGGGCATCGACACCTGGTGCGGCGTGCATGACCGCGAGACGCATCTGATGGCCGAACAATACGGCATCACGCGATCGGCCGCCGGCATACGGCGCGGCTGGCAGAAGTTCGGCAACGACGTCGTGGTGTCGATCGGCGACGCGCCGACGGCGATCTTCGAGACGGTGCGGTTGATCCGCGATCATGGCTGGCGTCCGCAACTGGTCATCGCGCTGCCGGTCGGTTTTGTCGGCACGCGCGAGAGCAAGGACGCGCTGCGACGCTGCCTGCAGGTACCGCGCATTACCAACAGCGGCACGCGTGGCGGTTCACCGTGGGCGGCCAGCGTGGTCAACGGCTTGATGATCGATGGGCTCAATCAGCTTGCCGATTATGACGCTGGCTGAACGCCAGCCTTTCGATCTGGGCGTGCCGGCCTTGAACGGCCTGCGGCGCGGACGCACAACGGGAAGCTGCGCCACGGCGGCCGTCAAATCGGCGTTGAAACTGCTGCTGCACGGCGAGCGTGACGCGCAGGTCGATATCAGCCTGCCTGACGGCGTGCACTTTTTGACGGTGCCGATACAGCGTGTCGACTGGATCGACGCGCAGGCGGTGCGCGCTGAGGTGCTCAAGGACGGCGGCGACGACCCGGACAACACGCATGGCGCCACCATTTTCGCCGAGGCGCGCCGCAACGCCGTCGGCGAGGTGCGGTTCTTCGCCGGGCGCGGGGTGGGCATCGCGACCGCGCCGGGTTTGCGGGTGGCCGTCGGCGAGCCGGCGATCAACCCGGTGCCGCGGGTGATGATGCGGCAGGCGGTGGCGGAAGTGCTGGCCGACGCGATGGCCGAACCGGCCGATGCCGGCTTCGATCTGACCATCGGCTGCGAGGAGGGCGAGATCATCGCCAAAAAGACCTTCAACCCGAGGCTGGGCATCGTCGGCGGCATCTCGATCCTCGGCACCTCCGGGATCGTGGAGCCGATGTCGCTGTCGACCTGGATCGCCTCGATCGAAGTGTATGTGCGGGTGGCGCTGGCGGGCGGCCAGCAATGCGTGGCCTTCCTGCCGGGCAAGATAGGCCGGGAATATGCGCGCGACCAACTGGGGTTGCCGGAGCAGCGCACCGTGCAGATCGCGAATTTTCTCGGCGACGCGCTCGATTTCACGCAATCGGTGCTGGTAGAGGACGGACGCGCGCTGGATGTGTTGTGGCTCGCCGGCCATCCCGGCAAGCTGGCCAAGGTGCTTGACGGCGCCTGGGATACCCATTCGAGCAAGAGCAATATGGCCATGGGCGGCGTGGCGCGGGTGGCCGCGCAATGGGGCTACGCCCCGGAAGTAGTGAACGATATTGAAACAGCAAACACAGTGGAAGCGGCAATGGAAAGATTAAAGCGGGAACCCGGTGCGCCGGCATTTTGGCGCGAGATTGAGCGCCGCATCGGCGAACTGGCGCATGCGCGTGTGCCGTCGGTGAAGCGGCTGGAGGTGCGACTGTTCGACCTGGCCGGCAATCTGCTCGGGGAACGGTCATGAGCGGCGTCGGCACCTTGTGGGGCATCGGTGTCGGCCCCGGTCCGGCGGGTTACCTGCCGCTGGCGGCGCTGGAGGCGTTGCGCCAGGCCGATCTGGTGTACGCGCCGCGCGCGCGCGGCGCCGCCGATTCGGTGGCGCTGCGATGCCTGGCGGGCACCGGGTTCGAGCCCGATGCCGCCAAGCTGCGCGAGATCGAATTCAATATGGACCCGGACCGCTCGGTGCTCAGCAACCATTACGCGCAGCTGGCCGACATGATCGCCGCCGAATTGCGTTCGGGCCGCAACGTCGCCTACCTGACCATCGGCGACACGCTGACCTATTCGACCTATGGCTACGTGCTGGCGGCGCTGCGCGAGCGTATTCCCGATCTCCCGCACCGCACCGTCCCTGGCGTGACCAGCTACGCGGCGGCGGCATCGGCGCTGGCATGGCCGCTGGGCGAGGGCAAGGAGCGCGTGCTGATACTGCCGTGTCCCGAGACGCCGGAGGAGCTGCGGCGCGATATCGAGAGCCACGACATCGTCGTGCTGATGAAGGTGGGCGCGCGTTTGGGCTGGGTGCTCGATCTGCTGCGGGAGATGGACATCGCCCGGCATTGCGCGTTCGCGCGCCGGATCGGATTGCCGGGGGAGCTGTTGGCCTCCGGCGTTGGCGACCTGGTGGCCGACGAGGCGATGGGTTATCTGGCCACCTTGCTGGTGCGCCGCTCGCCACGAAAGGAACGTTGACATGAAAGTCTATTTTGTGGGAGCCGGCCCGGGCGCGGCCGATTTGATCACGCTGCGCGGCGCGCGGTTGCTGGGCGGCGTCAGCATGGTGCTGTACGCGGGTTCGCTGGTGCCGACCGAGATGCTGAGCCACTGCGCGCCGGGCGCCGAATTGGTCGACAGCGCCGAACTGGATCTGGAACAGCAGCAGGCCTGCTATGTCCGGGCGCAGGCGGCCGGCACCGACGTGGTGCGGCTGCATTCGGGCGATCCGGCCATCTATGGCGCGACGGCGGAGCAGATGCGCCGCCTGGACGCGCTGGGGATCGAATATGAGATCGTGCCCGGGGTGTCGTCGTTCACGGCGGCGGCGGCGGCGATCCAGTCGGAACTGACCAAGCCGGAGGTGTCGCAGAGCGTGATTTTGACGCGTGTCTCCGGACGCGCCTCGGCGGTGCCGGAACTGGAATCGATCGCGCGGCTGGCCGAACACCGCGCCACCATGTGCATCTTCCTCTCCGGGCCGCACTTGAAGAAGATCGTCGCCGATTTGTCGCTGCACTATCCGCCCGATACGCCGGTCAGCCTGGTCTATCGCGCCAGCTGGCCGCAGCAGAAGATCTATCAGGGCACCTTGGGAACGGTGCTGCGGGATACCAAGCGCGGCGCGTGGAACCTGACCACGATGATGCTGATCGGCGCGGCGCTGGATAAAAACATCGCCGCCGAATCCAGTTTGTATTCGAAGGACTTCACCCATTTGTTCCGGGTGGTGAAGAAGAAGGACGCGGCGTGACGGCGGCCGTGGGCATCTGGCTGGTGCGGGCCGAGGGCGAGGCGTTGGCCACGGCCCTGCAAAAAAGTCTGGGCGGCGAGATATACCGGCCCTGGCTGCGGTCGGATACCGGCCAGAAGGCGCAATTCGGCGCCGCCTACCGCCAGCACGCCCAATGGATCATGGTGGCGGCCAGCGGCATCGCGGTGCGGTTTCTCGACGGTCTTCCCGCCGACAAGCTTACCGATCCGGCGGTCGTGGTGCTGGACGAGGCGGCGCGCTTCGCCGTCGCGCTGCTGTCCGGACACGAGGGCGGCGCCAACGCGCTGGCCTATCGCGTCGCGCGGGTGGTCGGCGCGGTGCCGGTGGTGACAACGGCCACCGAGGCGCTCAAGCCGCTGACCGTGGGCATAGGCTGCCGCAAGGGCGTTGCGGCGGACCGGATAGAGGGCGCCGTGAAGCAGGCGCTGACGGCGGGAGGAAGCTATGGCATCGGCGATGTGCACGAAATGGCGACCGTCGATCTGAAGGCGGAGGAGCCCGGTCTGCTTGAATTCTGCGCCCGATACGATTTGCCGCTGCGCGTGTTCGCGCGGGCGGATCTGGCGGCGCGGCCGTGGGTCGGTAAACCGTCCGACTGGGTGCGGCAAAACGTGGGATTGGACGGCGTGTGCGAGCCGTGCGCGCTGGTGGCCAGCGCGCGCGGGACGTTGCTGGTGCCGAAAACGAGCCTGGACGGCGTCGCCGTCGCGGTGGTACTGGATAAATGGATGGAAATCTGATGAGTGGTGTTTTGAATTTGGTGTCGGTGGGTCCTGGCTTCGACGACTTGATCGTGCCGCGCGCCATCGCGGCGCTGCGCGACAGCGACGTGATCGTGGCATATGAATTGTATTTGCGCTGGATCGCGCCCCATATCGAGGGCAAGGAGATCCATACGCCGCCGCTGACGCAGGAGCGCGAACGGGCCATGCTGGCGATCGAGCACGCGCGGGCCGGCGCCAAAGTGGCGCTGATCTCCAGCGGCGACATCGGCATTTACGCGATGGCGGCGCTGGCGTTCGAGGAAATGCGCGAGGACGATACCTACGAGGTGAACGTGGTGCCGGGCATTACGTCCGCGAACGCGTGCGCGTCTTTACTTGGCTCTCCGCTGTCGCACGATTTCGCCACGCTGAGCCTCTCCGACCTGCTTTGTCCGTGGGAGTGGATCGAACATCGCGCCCGGCATATCGCGCAGGCCGATCTCGCGTGCGTGATGTACAACGTGCAAAGCGCCAGCCGGCAGCAGGGCGTCTACCGCGTGCTGCACCTGATGCTGGAATCGAAGGCGCCGCACACGTTGTGCGGTGTGGTCAAGAACGCCTATCGTCCGGGCCAGGAGGTGGCCATCCACCGGCTCGACGAGCTGCCGTCGCTGCAATTCGACATGCTGACCACGATCGTGGTCGGCAACCGTTTCACGATGCGCAAACGGGGCCGGATTTTTACACCGCGCGGCTACAACGACTGGGCGCAGCCGGAAGCGGCCGACGCGTCGCGGGAAGGAGAACTTCCGGACAACGCGCTGTGGGTATTTTCCGGCACCAGCGACGGCAACGCGCTGGCCGCGCAGTTGGCGCAGGGGCAGGATAGAAACGTGGTGGTATCGGCGGCCAGCGACCATGGCGGCGACATGGCGCGCCAGGATTGCCCGGGCGTGAGCGTGTGGTCGGGCCGCCAGGGTGTGGAGGCGCGCCGCCGCGTACTGACGCAAAAAAGCGCGCGCCTGCTGCTGGACGCCACACATCCTTACGCCAGCGGCATGTCGGAACAGCTGATCGGCTTGTCCAGGGAGCTGGGCATCCCGTATCTGCGCTATGAGCGTCCCAGCGAATACCAGCCCGGCGACGGTGAGCTGTGCGCATCGATGGAGCAGGCGGCCGAACGCGCGGCCACGCTGGGAGGACGTATCTTCCTGGCGACCGGATCGAAGGACCTGGCCACGTTCATGGCCACGCCCGGCGCCGCCGGCAAGCAGTGGTT
>JBDSKP010000072.1:0-4549 GCA_039916925.1 Duganella sp. | reverse complement strand
CGATTTTGATTGGTTCAGAATTAAATACCAGGATAAATTGTGAACGTCTTGCGACTGCGGCACGCAGTCGCGCTTGTCGGGCAGCCATAGCGCGGCCCTACGACTGCTTCCACCTGTACGCGTATTGCCAATAGGAAGGGAAATAGATGATGAACCAACGTCCTTGCGAGTACTGCAATGTTAGGCGGCAATACCGAAACCTCACACTCGGCACCTACGCATGCCTTGCCGGCGGCATTTTAGTGGGGCAGCTGGTGCACCCTTACGGTCGTTACCTGGACGTCTTCGTAGGATGCCTCGGCGTCGCTGGCAGCGGCCTGTGCGCCTGGAAGAACGTCGGTGTGATCAGGAGAATGCGGCGGCTGGAAGAAACCGAGCGGCAAGTGGCCCGGCCCGGCCAGGTATCCTAGCCGTCGCCAGACCATCCAACGTTTATTTATATGCACCCGTTATATTCCAAAGCACTGCTTCGACTGGTCCTGCTCCTCGGTATGAGCATACTGATCGGGTATCTGTGCGTCAGCCGCAGCTATCACCGCGTCCCCTTGTTTGGGCAAGACGAATTTTTCTGGCAGTTGCGCACGTGGAACAGGGGCGACGACGCGGCCGGCGCACTGAACGCGAAAGTCGATGGCTCGCGCCTGAGCATGGAGTTCCTCCTGTCAGGCAGCAACGCCTTTCCCCTTGCGTCGGCCGGGCTGCTCTTCACAGACAACAACGGCAAACCGATATTGCGCGACTGGTCCAGGTTCGGCAAGATCAGTTTCGAGGCCCGCTGCTTCCCCGCCGGCACCATCCGGTTCGGCCTGACCACCTTCGATGACAAGCTGTCCAAGCCAGGTGAGCTACAGACCTACCGCGCGCCATTTGCGTTCATCCACTGCGATCAGGACGGGAGCCGCGTCGAACTCGATCTGGCTCACTTCACCGTTCCGCAATGGTGGGTCGACCTGTACAAACTCGACCCATCCGACATGGGCTATTCGCTGGCAAAGGTAGCGCAGATCGAAGTCGGCACCAGCAGTGGCAGCCGCGTCGGCATCCCGTCGCGGATCGAAATCGCCGGAATCGAATTGCACGACCGGCAATACGGCTATCTGTATTTTCTCGCCGCGTTCCTGATACCGGCCTGGGGGCTGTTCGGGTCCTGGTTCGTCAAACAGTACGCGCTGGCCTTTGCCGGTGACCTGAACCTGCGGAGGCCGAAAGACCTGCCGCTGGTGGAGTACCAGCAGCTGGCGCTGGCGCCCCACCGTGAAAAGGAAAAATCCGCCATTTTGAAATTGCTGGCGACGCGTTATGCGGATTCGGAACTGGATCTGGAAACGGTGGTGTCGGAAAGCGGAGTCAATCGCAATAAGGTCAACGACATATTAAAGGCCGAAATGGGATGCACCTTTACCGGTTACCTGAACAAGCTCAGATTGACCGAAGCATCCCGCCTATTGATGGAAAACACCAGCGCTAGTATTGCGGAAATCGCCTATTCGGTCGGGTACAAAAATTCCTCGTATTTCAATAAGCTGTTCAAGGAAGAATACCAATGCACGCCGAAGGCATTCCGCGAGGCAGGCAAAAGGGAGGCGCGGGAGCTGGCGCAGTAAAGCCCATATCGCGCCGGCGCTTTCACCCGTGATCGCATTGCCCTCGACGATGATTCCGCCGCTCGTGACCTCGGTGCCGGAATGCGCCAGCGAACCGAATACGGTCGTCGGCGTCGTCGGTTGCCTGTTGAAGCTCGGACGGACGTACGCGCCCAAGGAGCAGCGTTGCGCGGCTTTTTCGCCCCATAGCTTGGCATGCTATTGCTGCACAATCAATTTACAAAATTCACTTTATACATGCCAAATTGATTAATCTGCTCGACACCGCCAAATAGCGCGACGCACAAACCTGAAATGGCGGTCTCGCCTGCCGAAAGAAAAATGACACCCCGCTTTGGTGATTTTAAAATTGCGGCGCCCACGAGGAGGGAACAGAATCCAGCTCACCCTCTGGAAAGCAATCTTGCAACATCACACCATCCCAGGCGCCGCCGCCAGCATGCCGTCGTCCCGGCAGTCCCGACGCGGGAACTTCCCACTAATTCTCTTATCCCCTTTTTGCGAGTCATTAAGAAATGAAAACCAAGCACGTAACACACAAGCCGCTGTTGCCGAGCACGGCAGTGATGGCGGCCGCCGTGGCGTTGACCGTCCTCGTTGGCGCGGCCAACGCCGCGCCCAAGGATCCCGCCAACGCCCCGCAGATCAAGGTGCCGGCACCGGTGCTTGGCTGGGCCAGCTGGAACGCATTTGCCAGCAGCATTAATTTCGACGTACTGAAGAAGCAGATCGATGCCTATGCCGCCCCCGGCGGCTTGAAGGACGCCGGCTACACCTATTTCAACCTGGATGACGGCTGGTGGCAGGGCGCGCGCGATGCTGCCGGCAATATGCTCGTCGACGAAGCGGAGTGGCCGGGTGGCATGAAGGCCGTCGCCGACTATATCCACAGCAAGGGCCTGAAGGCCGGCATCTATACGGACGCCGGCCCGAGCGGTTGCGGCTACCTGAATACGACCCGGCCGGCATCGGCCGGCATGACTGCCGGCATGCGCGGTCACGAACTGCAGGACGCCAGGCAATTCCAGGACTGGGGTTTTGATTTCGTCAAAGTCGAATGGTGCGGCGGCGGCGGCTTCGGCTACCAACACACGGTGCTGGACTCGCGCGTCGCGTACACCACGGTCAGCGCGGCGATCGCGCAGGCCAGCGCGGCGACGGGCCGCGCGATGACGCTGTCGATGTGCCAGTGGGGCCGCGACGAGCCCTGGAACTGGGCTCCGGGACTGGCACCGATGTGGCGCACCAGCGACGATGTGATCTTCTGGGAAAAGCCGGCCGGCACGCCAGACGGCGCCGCCGCCCCGCTCGACAAGATGAGTCTCAGACCAACGCTGTCGAAGGCGCTGGTGAACTTTGACAAGGGCCTCCATCCGCTGGCCCATCATACCGGCTACGCCAACGACCTCGACATGATGATCGTCGGCAATGCCGTGGCCCGGGGCGAAGGCGCCATCGACCTGACCGAGGCCGAAAGCCGCACCCACATGGCGCTGTGGGCGATGGCCGGTTCGCCGCTCTTGCTTGGCAGTGACCTGACCGCGATGAACGCGGCCACCAAGGCGATCGTGACCAACGCGGAAGTGCTGGCGATCAATCAGGACGGACGTGGTTTGCAAGGCGTGAAAGTGGCCGAGGACAGCGCCGGCCTGCAGGTCTACAGCAAAGTGCTGAGCGGCAGCGGCAAGCGCGCCGTGATGCTGCTCAACCGCACGGCACAGAGCGCGCCGATGATGGTACGCTGGGCCGACACTGGGCTGGCCGGCGCCGGCACCGCGCGCGTGCGCGACGCCTGGGCCAACACCGACCTGGGCAGCTTCGGCGCCTCGTATACGGCCACGGTGCCGGCGCATGGTTCCCTGCTGCTGAGCGTCAGCGGCAGCGAGGGCACCAGCGCGACGTATACAGCCACTGCCGGTTCAGCGGGCCGCGCGGCGACCGTATTCAAGGAGGTGAAGGCGGTCGCGGCAGGCTTGAAGCTGGCCAATATCGTGTATCGCAACGGCGACAAGGCGGCACGGCGCGCAAGCCTGCAGGTCAACGGCCAAATCCCGACCGTGGTGTCGTTCCCGCCCACCGGCGGACAAGGCAAGACGGGCGCCGTTTCGGTGATGCTGTCGCTGGCCAAAAGCTCGGCCAACACGATCACGTTTAGCAACGCCGGCGGCAGCGCTCCCGACTTTGACGCGCTGCTGATCCAGGACATCGCCGGCACCAATGCCGCCGCGCTCGTCGCGGCGCAATCGGGCCGCTGCATCGGCTTGCCCAACAATCGCACGCATCTGGGCGCCGAGGCCGGCCTGGAGGATTGCAATGGCGGACAGAACCAGAGCTTCGCGCGCACCGCCCGCAATCAACTGGCGGCATACGGCAACCGCTGCCTCGTCGCCATGGGCGCCGCGCCGGCCGCCGGGGCCAAGCTCGGCCTCGGCGAGTGCGACGGCGCCACTCCAGCGGCCTGGGAATTTGCGGCCAATGGCACGCTGGCCATGAACGGCCTGTGCCTGGATGCGCCGGCCGGCGGCCAGCCGGCGTTGGCGGCGTGCGATGCCAACAGCCAGACTCAGCGGTGGACGTTCAGTCAGTAGACCGGGGTGGGTGCCGCGCGTTCTCTAGAAACCTTGCTATGATGCGGACGGTGCGCTTGGCAGGCGTTGGAGCTTCATGACGGTTCGGTTAATATTGCAAAATGCAAGAGATATATAAGAAGGCGCTGCTCGTACTAATCCTCCTCGTGGCCGCGAATGCGCTGATGGTGGCTTTTTTCACTTATCAGAGCTATCGCTCCCTTTCCCTGTTGCCTGGGGCGGGAGACGGGGTTCGCCTGGAGGCGGCCGGTTGGACGGATAGCGGCATGGGCGGAACGTCGATCGTCCGCATCCACGATGACCAGCCGGACAAACTGCGTTTCGACATGAAACTGACGAAAGCGGTGGCATTCCCGT
>JBDSKP010000071.1:0-4380 GCA_039916925.1 Duganella sp. | reverse complement strand
GCTTAGGATAAGGCATGCCGCCGAGGATGGACACGGCCTTCAGGCGGCGCAAGTTGACGCTGTACTTGTCGGTGTTGGAGGTCACTTGCAGGGCCAGTTCGCGGGTCGGGGTCAACACCAGCATTTTCGGCTGCGCGGCTTTGAAACGCGGGCGCTCGCCACGGGCGCGGGCGGCCTGCATTTCTTGATTCGGGGTCTTGCCGGCGGCGGCCGGGTCGATCTCGGACAAACGGTGCAGCGACGGCAGCATAAATGCGGCGGTCTTGCCGGAACCGGTTTGCGAGGAAACCAACAAGTCCTTGCCTGCGATCGCGGCAGGGATGGCCTGCTGCTGGACGGGGGTCGGCGCGGTGTAGCCGGCGTCGGTCAGGGCTTTAATGAGGGACGTGTTGAGACCTAGTGCTTCAAATGTCATGCTGTTCTTTCGTAATAAACTTGCGCCCGTGCAAAAGCCGAACGCGAAATAGCAACGCCTACCAAAACGAAATGACTCAATCAAAATCGAAAGAAATTTCGGCACAAAAGCTTTGCGCCGGGACGGTGTCAGGTGCGACACCAAAGGCGGGAGGGCTTCATAAGCGACATCAGGATGATGCGCTAAGGCTTGCGTAGCTGCTGGTAATACAGGCTGTTCAATCGGCGCCGCGGTACGTCGCGGCGCGCTCACTGCAGCGCACAGGCGGAACTATACAGTAGTCAGGGCTGTCTGTACAGGTCTATCGGCCGCAAATGTGTGCGCCGCAGCAAAATCAACGCCGGGCGGTCCCGGCGCGTGGCAGCGAAGCTTACAGGTAGTCTTCCGCGTTCAGGCCCATCACGTGCGAGAAGCCGCCGTCGACGTAGGTGATCTCGCCGGTGATGCCCGAGGCCAGGTCCGACAGCATGAAGGCGGCCGTGTTGCCGACCTCCTCGATGGTGACGTTGCGGCGCAGCGGCGCGTGCGACGACGCGAAGCCGAGCAGCTTGCCGAAGTCCTTGATGCCGGACGCGGCCAGCGTCTTGATCGGGCCGGCCGAGATGCCGTTGGCGCGGATACCCAGCTTGCCCAGGTTCTCGGCCAGGTAGCGCACCGACGCCTCCAGCGACGCCTTGGCCAGGCCCATCGTGTTGTAGTACGGGATGGCGCGCACGGCGCCCAGGTACGACAACGTCAGCAGCGACGAGCCTTCCTTGAGCAGCGGCAGCGCCGCCTTGGCCATGGCCGGGAAGCTGTAGGCCGAGATATCGTGGGCGATGCGGAAGTTCTCGCGCGTCAGGCCGTCGAGGAAGTCGCCGGCGATCGCTTCGCGCGGGGCGAAGCCGATCGCGTGCACCAGGCCGTCGAGTTGCGGCCAGCTCTTGCCCAGGTCGGCGAACACGGCGGCGATCTGCTCGTCGCTCGCCACGTCGCAGTCGAACACCAGGGTGCTGTCGAATTCGGCGGCGAATTCGGTGATGCGGTCCTTGAAGCGTTCGCCCACGTAGGTGAACGCCAGCTCGGCGCCTTCGCGGTGGCAGGCCTTGGCGATACCGTAGGCGATGGAACGGTTCGACAGCAAACCGGTGATGAGGATTTTTTTGCCTTGCAAGAACGCCATGATGACTCCGATTGCACCGCGCGCCGGCGCCGGCTCAGGCAGCGGGCGGGCGACGTCGGTGGGGTTGTATTGAGGGTGTGGGCGATTCCGCCCGCCACGCAAGTGCGAGATTGTAGGACGTGTCAGCTTCGACTGCAACCTTTGATCGCCGCCGCCCCGGGACCCGCGGGGCCGGGCGGGGTCGTACCCGCGGGGGACGACCCCTAAGCGGCGGCGCGGGCGTCGTGGCGAAGGCGGGCGGGGTCGGGTTTCCTAGTTGCTGGTCTTGCGGGCCGATTTGTGCTTGGCCGCGTCGCGCGGCACGCGCGCCTTGACCAGCGACACCGGGCCGTCGTGGCCGGCCTTGGCGGCGCCGGCCCGCTTGTAGCCCGATTTGGCCGCCTTGCCGGCGGCGCGCTCGGCCTCGAAGGCCATCGTCGCGTTGTCGGCCACCTCGGGCGCGATGTCCAGATAGGCCGAGGTCGACACCTTGGGCACCAGGATCGTCGAGCCGGCCTTGAGCATCGAGCGCTGCGGGATGTCGTTGGCTTGCCGTATCACTTCCGGCGTGGTGTGGAAGCGCGACGCCAGCGCGCCGATGCTCTCGCGCGCGCTGGTGATCTTGTGCGTGGTCCAGGTCGACAATTCCTTGCCCCATTGCGCCAGGTTCAGCTGGAACTTGGCCGCGTTTTCCTTGGGCAACAAGATCTTGGTCTGGTCGTCGCCGGTGATGACGGGGCGCTTGAACTGCGGGTTGAGCGCCTTGAACTCGGCCACCGACAGCTCGGCGAGCTGGGCGGCGATGGTCAGGTCGATGTCGCTGGTCTTGTCGACGGCCGTGAAATACGGTGTGTTGTCGATCAGCGGCAGCTTGACGCCGAACTGGGCCGGGTTGCCGACGATGTTCTTGACCGCTTGCAATCTCGGCACGTATTCGCGCGTCTCGGCCGGCATCAGCTCGGCCAGGCTCTGGAAGTCGGTCGGCTTGCCGGCGGCCTGGTTGCGGGCGATGGCGCGCTGCACCGAACCCTCGCCCCAGTTGTAGGCGGCCAGCGCCAGTTGCCAGTCGCCGAACATGTCGTACAGGCGCTGCAGATAGCTCAGCGCGGCGTCGGTGGAGGCGACGATGCCGCGGCGCTCGTCCTTGAAGGCGTCCTGCTTGAGGTTGAAGTCGCGGCCGGTGCCGGGCACGAACTGCCAGATGCCGGCGGCGTTGGCGCGCGACAGCGCCTCCGGGTTGAAGGCCGACTCGATGAACGGCAGCAGCGCCAGCTCGGTCGGCATGCCGCGCTTTTCCAGTTCGCTGACGACGTGGAACAGGTAGCGCGACGCGCGCCCGGTGGTGATGGCCATGTGGTCGGGGTGGGCGCCGTACCACTTGGTTTGCTTGGCCACCAGCTCGTTGTTCAAGTCCGGGATCGCGTAGCCGCTGCGGATGCGGCCCCACACGTCCTTTTCGCGGAACGCCTCGTCGTCGGCCGGCCTGGCCGCCTTGTTGGCGTCCTTGCTAGCGTTGATCTTGAGGGAGGACAGGTCGAGGGCGGGGGACTTCGGCAGGGCGGGCAGGGCGGTCAGGCTGGCCGGCGGCGGGCCGGGCACCTCGTCGAGGGCGTGGCTGGCGCCGGGCGCCAGCAGCGCCAGCAGGACCGCCGCGGGCGCGGCGGATTTACGGATTCGAGGATACATAGTTTTCCATTGTTGTCGACTGTGAAACATCGAAGCGACCATGAATAAACGAGGAGTGTACGAAGCTCGTCCTGATGAGTCAAGGATTATGTCAGGCGGGTGACCTTTATTTTATGCAATAGTTCCCGACAGATAAGGCCCGGATCGCCGCACAATGCGCGCAGTATGAGTTGGCGCAAAGAGTGCGTACAATTCCGTCTTTAACCGGGTCACCTAAGGAAACGCATGATCAGTACCGCCATCGATGACGACGCCGTCGTCGCCGCCACCGTCCACTGGCTCGAGCAGGCCGTCATCGGCCTGAACCTGTGTCCGTTCGCCAAGGCCGTCCACGTCAAGGGCCAGATCCGCTACGTGGTGTCGCACGCCGACACGCCCGAGGCGCTGCTCGAGCAACTGATGGAGGAAATGCAGCACCTGGCCGACGCCGATCCGGACCGGGTCGACACGACCTTGCTGATCCACCCGAACGTGCTGGGCGACTTCGAGGACTACAACGAGTTCCTCGACGTGGCCGACGCCGCGCTGGAGGACATGGAACTGGACGGCGAGCTGCAGGTGGCCAGCTTCCACCCGCACTACCAGTTCGCCGACACGCACCCGAACGACATCGAGAACTACACCAACCGCTCGCCGTACCCGACCCTGCACCTGCTGCGCGAGGACAGCGTCGAGCGCGCCGTCGAGGCGTTCCCGGAGGCGGCGGACATCTTCGAGAAGAACATCGCGACCTTGCGCGCGCTCGGGCACGACGCCTGGGACAAGCTGCTGGGGGTGAAGGGATGAGCGACGGACCGGGCGCGCCGGCGCGGCGGCCGGACACGCCGTGCGTGGCGGTGTGCTCGACCACGTTCGACGAGCTCTGCCGCGGCTGCGGGCGCACCGTGGTGGAGGTGGCGCACTGGGTGTCGATGAGCGCCGAGCAGAAGGAGCTGGTGTGGCGGCGCATCCTGGCGCAGGGCTACCCGCGCCGCAACAAATAGCATCGAACCCGGCGCGTCCATGGCGATGCGCAGGCGTCGCCGCTTGGGGGGCGGACGGGTCCGGAGAGGGGCCGCGCCCCGCCGGCCCAGCGGGCCGGCCCCCGCATGGCCGTGCGGGTTGGCGATCAATTGATCAATAAGTGCCGATGAAATTC
>JBDSKP010000070.1:0-3257 GCA_039916925.1 Duganella sp. | reverse complement strand
CGCGCGCGCAGCGCCAGCGCGCAGGCGTCGGCGGCGGGATCGGCGTCGATGGCGGCGGCGGCCTCGCGCAGCGCGGCCGCCGCGCCGGCCAGCGCGACATCGACCATGCCCAGTTGCGCCAACCGGTGCGGATCGGACGCCTGGCGGGCGGCGTCGGCGCGCACGGCGGCATGCAGATAGACGCCGATCGCCCGCGCCGCGCCGTACCAGCAGGCGGCGATGCCGGCGCCGCCGTGCCAGAATCCGGGACGGTCGACGTAGGCGCCGGACGCGCCGACGACACTGGCCCCGGCATCATCGAAGATCACGTCGACGCTGGCGCTGCCGGCCATGCCGACGGCCTGCCAGCCGTCGGCGGTCACCGTCACGCCGGGTTGGTCGAGGGCGACGGCGGCCAGCCAGGGCCGGCCGTCGGCGTCGCGGCAGCTGACCAGCGCGTGGCTGACCGAGGCGGCGCCGGAGCACCATTGCTTGCGGCCCGACAGGCGGACCGCGCCCGCCACCGAACGGCGCAGCGCGACCCTGGCGTCGGGCGGCTCGGCGCACCATACGCCCCACAGCGCGTTCGGCGGCGCCGGCACGCCCAGCTCGGCCAGAATGGCCAGGGCGTCGGTGTGGCCCTCGTAAAGCTTGAGCAGGCTCAGATCGTGACCGGCCACCTGCGCCAGCGCGCGCCAGCGTTGCAGCGTCGCGCCCCGCCCCGGCAACGGCAGGCGGTCCAGCCCCTCGGCCACGATGCGCCGCAGCAGCTGGTCGGGAACGGTGGCGCCGCCGCGTTCGCGCAGCAACAACCGGCGCAGCGCGCGGGACGCGTCGCGGGGTGGCGCGGCGGACGGTAAACTAGATAACTGGGCGGGCATGGCCATCCATTCGGCACGGTGTGGGAGACATGCCATCATGCTGCGGCACTGTTGAGCTGTATGTTCGCTCGGACACGGTAGTCGTGAATCAGTTCCCGCGGCCGGGCGCGGGCGGGCGCGGCGACAGGTAGAATGAGACATCCGGGCCCGACCTTTCTTTGCGTCATTATTCCGATGAAACCGCGTGAAAATATTGACATCTGGCATGAATTCCATCCCGCCGTGGCGGCGTGGTTCCGCGCCAGCTTCGCCGCCGCCACCGAGGCGCAGCAACGCGCCTGGCCGCCGATCCAGGGCGGCCGCACCACGCTGATCGCGGCGCCGACCGGCTCCGGCAAGACGCTGACGGCCTTCCTGGCCGCCATCGACGCGCTGGTGCGCGAGAGCGGCGAGGCGCCGCTGCCCGACCAGACGCGGGTGCTGTATGTGTCGCCGCTCAAGGCGCTGTCGAACGATATCCGCGTCAACCTGCTGACGCCATTGGAGGGCATCGACCGCGAACTGGCGGCGATGAAGCTGCCGCCGCACGGCATCCGCGCCGCCGTGCGCACCGGCGACACCACCCAGGCCGAGCGCAACGCCATGCGCCGCCGGGCGCCGCACATCCTGGTCTCGACGCCGGAGTCGCTGTACGTGCTGCTCGGCTCCGACAGCGGACGCGCCATGCTGGCCGGCGTGCGCACCGTGATCGTCGACGAGATCCACGCCGTCGCCGGCGGCAAGCGTGGCAGCCATTTGTCGCTCAGCCTCGAACGGCTCGACGCCCTGTGCGAACCGCCGCCGGTGCGGATCGGCCTGTCGGCCACGCAAAAGCCGTTGTCGGCGGTGGCGCGCTTCCTGGCCGGCGCCGACGACGGCCATGCGCGCGACTGCGCGGTGGTCGACGTCGGCCACGTGCGCGCGCGCGACCTCGGGCTGGAGCTGCCGCCGGTGCCGCTGGAGGCGGTCATGCCCAACGAGGTGTGGGAACGGGTCTACGACAGGCTGGCCGAGTTGACCGCCCTGCACCGCACCACGCTGGTGTTCGTCAACACGCGGCGCATGGCCGAGCGCATGGCGCGCCACCTGGGCGAGCGACTGGGCGTGGAACTGGTCGCGGCCCATCACGGCAGCCTGGCCAAGGAATACCGGCTCGACGCCGAGCAACGCCTCAAGCGCGGCGAGCTGCGCGTGCTGATCGCCACCGCCTCGCTGGAGCTGGGCATCGACATCGGCGACGTCGACCTGGTGTGCCAGATCGGCTCCCCGCGCGGCATCGCCGCCTTCCTGCAGCGGGTCGGGCGCTCCGGCCACCACGTCGGCGGACTGCCCAAGGGCCGCCTGTTCCCCACCTCGCGCGACGATTTGATCGAATGCGCCGCGCTGCTCGACTGCGTGCGCCGCGATGAACTCGACGCGCTGCGCATCCCGGTCGCGCCGCTCGACGTCATGGCGCAGCAGATCGTCGCCGAGGTGGGCGGGCGCGAATGGCGCGAGGACGACCTGTTCGAGCTGATACGGGGCGCCGCGCCGTACGCCACGCTGGAACGCTCCCGCTTCGACGCCGTGCTGCGCATGCTCACGGAAGGCTACACCGGGCGCCAGGGCGTGCGCGGCGCCTACCTGCACCGCGACGCCGTCAGCGGCACCGTGCGCGCGCGGCGCGGCGGCCGGCTCACCGCCGTCACCTCCGGCGGCACCATCCCCGACAACGCCGACTTCACGGTGGTGCTCGAGCCGCAGGGCCACAACATCGGCACCGTGCACGAGGACTTCGCGGTCGAGAGCCTGGCCGGCGACGTTTTCCAGCTCGGGAACACCTCGTACCGCATCCAGCGCGTGGAGGCGGGCAAGGTGCGGGTCGAGGACGCGCACGGCGCCGCCCCCAACATCCCGTTCTGGCTGGGCGAGGCGCCCGGCCGCAGCGACGAACTGTCGGCCGGCGTTGCCCGCCTGCGCGGCGAGATCGACCGCCTGCTGGGCGAAAAGGAGGGCGCCGCCGCCATCGAGCACGCCATCGACTGGCTGTTCGAGCACCTGGGCCTGAATGACGACGCGGCCGGCCAGATCGTCGACTACCTGGCCCGCGCGCGCTCGGCGCTTGGCGCGCTGCCGACCCGCGACACGCTGGTGATGGAGCGCTTCTTCGACGCCTCGGGCGGCATGCAGCTGGTGGTGCACTCGCCGTACGGCAGCCGCATCAACCGCGCCTGGGGACTGGCGCTGCGCAAGCGCTTCTGCCGCACCTTCAACTTCGAGCTGCAGGCCGCCGCCACCGAGGACGCGCTGCTGCTCTCGCTCGGTCCGCAGCACTCCTTCCCGCTCGCCGACGTGTTCCGCTATCTGCATCCGGCGACGACCCGCGACGTCCTGGTGCAGGCGTTCCTCGACGCGCCGGTATTCCAGACCCGCTGGCGG
>JBDSKP010000069.1:0-3055 GCA_039916925.1 Duganella sp. | reverse complement strand
AGGCCGGCGGCGGCGACCGCGCCGATCACGTAGAAGAGGTTCATGACCGGCCTCCCAGCTTGTCGCAACCGGCGGCAAACGCCACCGTCACGGCAAAAAACACCACCATCGCCCCGATAAATACTATGTCCATCACACCCTCACAGGTCTTGTTTTGATACTGGGAAGGTTAGCTGGAAGGGTCTAAAGATTTTGTAAAGACTTGGAGGTGTGGTGTAAACGAACCGTAAAAATCGCGCGATATTGATGCCGTTCACCGCCGCACCCCGAACCGCTGCGGGGTCGTACCCACGGGGTACGACCCCTGCCCGGACCTGCGGGTTGGGTGCTAAAAAAGATCAAAAGACCTTACTGATCGTTAGCTGCAACGCCGTCTTGCCAAGGAATTTGTTGGCCGGCGAGGCGTAGGCCGTCTTGTCGGCATTCGTGCCGATCACCGCCAGCGCGCCGTTCACCATGCCGAAGTCCCTGGTCGCGCCGATCTTCCAGTCGGTGTAGCTGGAGGCATCGTTGTGCTTCACCTTCTGGTGACCGGCGTGCAGATTGACGGTAAAGCCACCGCCCCCGTCGATATTCGCGCCGATATCGACATAGCCGCTGTTTTTGCTATCGACGAAGCCAAACGAATTGGTCGCCGCGTGCGAGTACTTGAGATAGGCAGGTCCAAAACCCAGCTGCCCGTAAATCTCGGTGGTGTCGGCGTTGGCGACGCCGCGGACGTTTTTCAGGTCGTTGGACGGGTACACGTAGGTCAGCACGCCCACGTCGTACGACGCGGCCTCGGTCACCTGCCCGCGCTTGCCGGCGTAAATATCCACTTCGACATCGCCATCGCCACTCGCGTCCCTGGTCCATTTGATGGTCGACATCCAGACACCGGCATATAACCCGGTGGGATTGTTCACATAATCGACGCCACCCTGCAAGGCGGGCTTCAGGCGCGTCTGCGAGATGCCGCGATAGCGGTAGTCCGACACGGCGGCGACGTTGAAACTGGTCTCATTATCCAGCTTGGCGGCGGCGTCCTCGGCGTGCGCGTGGCCGCATGCGAAGGCAGCGCTGGCGGCTGCGACGAGCATTAATTTGTTCATCAAGGGTTTCTTCCGGTGGTTGTGGGATAAAACAGCTTATCCACGCGACCGTAAAAACGGTCTAAAAAGTCACGCCCCCGTTGTAAACATCGTGTATAAATTGGCCCGCAGCTATTTTTTGTCCAGTTTTAGGGCTCGATGGCGCCCGGTTGAGGATAGAATACGCAAACGAACGTATAAAACTGTACATAAACCCAGTATTAAAATCACAAGCTTGAACGTATGGCCACTAAAAAACCAGTTTCCGACTACAGCGAAGCATCCATCCGGGTCCTCAAGGGCCTGGAACCCGTCAAGCAACGCCCGGGTATGTACACCCGCACCGAGAATCCGCTGCACATCATCCAGGAAGTGATCGACAACGCCTCCGACGAGGCGCTGGGCGGCCATTGCAAGAACATCGTCGTCACGCAAAACGCCGATGGCAGCATCACCGTCGAAGACGACGGCCGCGGCATCCCGGTCGGCCTGCACCCCGAGGAAGGCGTGCCGACGGTGGAAATCGTCTTCACCCGCCTGCACGCCGGCGGTAAGTTCGACAAGGGCTCGGGCGGCGCCTACGCCTTCTCCGGCGGTCTGCACGGCGTCGGCGTGTCGGTCACCAACGCGCTGTCCAAGCGCCTGGAGATCACCGTCTGGCGCAAGGAACCGGATGGCACCGGCCTGCACAAGCTGGCCTTCGAACACGGCGACGTGGTCGAACCGCTGTCGTCCGTGGTCGCGCCGCGCGACGGCAAAAAGTCCGGCACCCGCGTCACCGCGTGGCCGGACGCCAAATACTTCGACTCGCCCGTCATCTCGCAGACCGAACTTCAGCGCCTGCTGCGCTCCAAGGCGGTGCTGCTGCCCGGCGTGACCGTCACGCTCACCAACGCCAAGACCGGCGAATCGCAAACCTGGCAGTACAACGACGGCTTGCGCGGCTACCTGACCGAGGCGCTGGCGCAAGCGACCGACGGCGAGACCCTGATCCCGCTGTTCGAAGGCGCGCAGTTCGCCGGCCCGGACGCAGAGGGCTTCGCCGAGGGCGAAGGCGCGGCCTGGGTGGTGGCATGGACCGAGCAAGGCGCCGTGGTGCGCGAATCCTACGTCAACCTGATTCCAACGCCGAACGGCGGCACCCACGAATCGGGCCTGCGCGACGGCTTGTACGGCGCCGTGAAAAACTTCGTCGAAATGCACTCGCTGCTGCCGAAAGGCGTCAAGCTGCTGCCGGAGGACGTGTTCGCGCGCGTCTCGTTCGTGCTGTCGGCCAAGGTGCTGGACCCGCAGTTCCAGGGCCAGATCAAGGAGCGCCTCAACTCGCGCGACGCCGTGCGCCTGGTATCGACCTACTCCAAGCCGGCGCTCGAACTGTGGCTCAACCACCACGTCGACTACGGCAAGAAGCTGGCGGAGCTGGTCATCAAACAGGCGCAATCGCGCCTGCGCTCCCTGCAGAAAGTCGAGAAGAAGAAGTCTTCGGGCGTGGCCGTCTTGCCGGGCAAGCTGACCGACTGCGAATCGACCGACGTGCACCGCACCGAATTATTCCTGGTCGAGGGCGACTCGGCGGGCGGTTCGGCCAAGATGGGCCGCGACAAGGAATTCCAGGCCATCCTGCCGCTGCGCGGCAAGGTGCTCAACTCGTGGGAGACGGACCGCGACCGCCTGTTCGCCAACAACGAGATCCACGACATCTCGGTCGCCATCGGCGTCGACCCGCACACGGCCGACAGCGCGCCGGATCTCTCCGGTCTGCGCTACGGAAAAATCTGCATCCTCTCCGATGCGGACGTCGACGGCTCGCACATCCAGGTGCTCCTGCTGACCCTCTTCTTCAAGCACTTCCCCGGCTTGATCGCCAACGGTAACATCTGCATCGCCCGTCCGCCGCTGTACCGCGTCGACGCGCCGGCGCGCGGCAAGAAGCCGATCCAGAAGCTGTACGCGCTGGACCCGGGCGAGCTGGTGGCCATCGAGGA
>JBDSKP010000068.1:0-5043 GCA_039916925.1 Duganella sp. | reverse complement strand
AGACGGAAATCGAAGTCGATTTCGGAATATGGTTTATCCAGCCCCTTGGCCGCGATCGCGGCTGGCTCGCTCACCTTGCGCACCGCCGGCACCAGGCCCTCGCGGCTGGCGAAGGCGAAGTCGTCCCACAGGAATTCGTCGCCGTCGATGTTGATCTGGGTGGTCAGCTTGCGCTGGCCTTCGGCGCTGATGAAGAAGTGGATGTGCGCGGGGCGATGGCCGTGGCGGCCCAACTGGTCGAGCAGGCGCTGGGTGGTGCCGTCCGGCGGGCAGCTATAGCCGACCGGGAGGATGCTGCGGAACTGGTAGCGGCCCTCGCCATCGGCGATGATGGTACGGCGCAGGTTGAAGCCCGATTGCGTCTGGTCGAAGAACGAATAGCCGCCCATCAGATTGCAGTGCCACACTTCGACCTTGGCGCCGGGGACCGGCTTGCCCTGCTCGTCGCGCACGGTGCCTTGCATGAACAGCACTTCGGCCTTGTCGCTTTCGCTGCCGTCGTCCAGGCGCGCAAATCCTTTGCTCTCCGGCGCGCCGGCCACGTACAACGGGCCTTCGATGGTGCGCGGCGTGCCGCCGAGCAGGCCGGCCCTCGCCTCCGCCTCGTCGGCGCGGATATCGAGGAAGCGCTCCAGTCCCAAGCCCGGCGCCAGCAGGCCCAGTTCATTGCGCACGGCCGACTCGCGCAGGTATTCCAGGCCGCTCCAGAATTCGGTGGCCTGGATGTCCATGTCCTCGATGGTCTTACACAGCGCGCTCACCAGGCCAAATACCACCTGCTGCACGCGCGGGTTGACCGGGCCGGTGGCGGTGTCGATGATCCAGCTCTTTACCAGGGTGTCGATTTCGTTGTGGGTCATGCTAGTCTCCTTGTTGTGTGATGGTGTGATTCAGGCGTCGGTGTCGCGGATCGAGGATGGATGGCGGCACATGGGCGTTACGTCGATCCGCATATACGGGAACAGCGGCAGCGAGGTCAGTAGCGCGTGCAGCTCGTCGACGCTGTCGACATCGAACATGCTGACGTTGGCGTACTGTCCGGCGATGCGCCACAGGTGGCGCCATTTGCCGCTGCGCTGCAGGCTTTGCGCCAGTTCGCGTTCGGTCTTTTTAAGTTCGTCCGCCTGCGCCGCCGGCATGGCCGGCGGCAGTTGGACATCCATACGGACGTGGAACAGCATGGTGGTCTCCTCTAACCAATACAATTGAAATAAACCTCGGAAACACGAACGGCGCATCAGCGCCTGCGCAGGCGTTCGAGCTTCTCGATATCGATCTCAACGCCCAGCCCCGGCCCGGTCGGCACCTGCAACATGAAGTCCTTGTACACCAGCGGCGTGCGTAACAGCTCCTCGGTCAGCAGCAATGGCCCGAACAACTCCGTGCCCGCCGACAGGTCGCCGAATGTCGAAAACAGATGCGCCGAGGCGGCCGTGCCGATCGCCCCTTCCAGCATCGTCCCGCCGTACAGCGCGATGCCGGACAATTGCGCCACCGCCGCCACCTGTGCCGCCGGCACCAGGCCACCCGACTGCGCGATCTTGACCGCGAAGACATCGGCGGCGCCCGCGTTGGCCAGCGCCAGCGCATCGTGCGGGCCATGCAACGCCTCGTCGGCCATCACCGCCACCGCGAACCGCCGCGTCAGCCGCGCCATCGCCGCCACGTTTTCCGCCCTCACCGGCTGCTCGATCAGATCGACGCCGCCCGCCTCCAGCGCCGCCATGCCCTCCACCGCTTCCAGCTCGCTCCAGGCCATGTTCACATCGACCCGGACGCTGACAGCGTCGCCCAGCGCCTTCTTAATCGCCAGCACATGCGCCACGTCCTCGCCGACGGCGCGGGCGCCGATCTTCAGCTTGAAGATGCGGTGGCGCTTCAACTCCAGCATCATTTGCGCCTCGGCGATGTCCCTGGCGGTGTCGCCGCTGGCCAGGGTCCAGGCCACCGGCAGCGCGTCGCGCACCCGGCCGCCCAGCAACTCACTGAGTGGAACGCCGATCCGGCGCGCCTGCGCGTCCAGCAAGGCGGTTTCGATCGCGCACTTGGCGAAGCGGTTGCCCTGGATGACCTTGCGGATCTTCGCCATCGCTTTGGCCACCTGGCTGGCCTCCATGCCGATCAGCAGCGGCGCGATGTGGGTGTCGATATTGACCTTGATGCTCTCCGGGCTCTCCTCGCCGTAATTCAGGCCGCCGATGGTGGTGCCCTCGCCCCAGCCCTCGACGCCATCGGCGCAGCGCACCCGGACCAGCACCAGCGTTTGCGTGTTCATCGTCGCCACCGACAGCTTGTGCGGACGTATCGTCGGCACGTCGGCGAGGATGACTTCTATGCTCTGGATCATATTTAATTTGTATAATGAGTCGGAATAAGTACACAATATGCCGTTCAAACTGGGGCGTCCAACACCGAGTTGGTATGATCTCCATACCCAACAGGTATGAAGGAAGGTTGACCATGGAGCTACGCCACCTGCGCTATTTCGTCGCCGTCGCCGAAGAGAAAACTTCACGCGGGCCGCCAAGCGCTTGTTCATCGCCCAGCCTCCGTTGAGCCGGCAAATCCAGCAACTGGAAGAGGAACTAGGCGTGGAGCTGATCGAAAAAGGATCGCGTCCGCTGCGCCTGACCGAGGCCGGGACCTTCTTCCACGCCCATGCGCAAGAGCTGCTGGCCAAGGCGGCCGAGCTCAAAACGATGACGCAGCGGGTCGGCAAGATAGACCGCACGCTGTCGATGGGCTTTGTCGCCTCGACTTTGTATGGCCTGCTGCCGGACATCGTGCGCCACTTCCGGGAGCAGTATCCGACGGTGGAAGTGACCTTCCACGAGATGACGACGATGCAGCAGTTGAAGGCGCTGAAGGAAGGGATCATCGATGTCGGCTTCGGCCGGGTGAAAAGCGAGGACCCCAATATCCGCCGCATCGTACTGCGCGAGGAGCGGTTGATCGTCGCGCTGCCGGCCGGCCATCCGCTGGCGCTGTCGGACACCCCACTCAGCCTGGTGGACCTGCTGATGGAGACGCTGATCATCTATCCCAAGGCCCCGCGTCCCAGCTTTGCCGACCAGGTTCTAGCCGTGTTCAGCGAGCGCTCCATCATGCCGCACAAGATCATGGAGGTGCGCGAGCTGCAGATCGCCGTCGGCCTGGTCGCCGCCGGCGAGGGCGTGGCCGTGGTGCCGGACAGCGTTCAGGGCATGAAGCGCAATAACGTCGCCTACCGCGCCCTCACCGACCGTCACGCGGTGTCGCCGGTGATGTTCAGCGTCCGCAAAATGGACACCTCGGAAGAGCTGCGCAATATGCTCAACACGATCTACAACGTCTACGACCGCGCCGGCATCTCGTATATCCGCGAATCGCTGTAATTCGACCCGCAATCCTGTCATGTCATAGTCACAAGAATCGGGTAGCATGTCGGGGCGCATGATAGGCTGTGCCTTTTTGCCAACTCCTTTCACCCTGACGACGAATCAACATGACAAAGAAACTGTCCTTGCCCGTACTCGCTATCGCGACCACCTGTTTCGCCCTGCACGCCGGCGCGGCCGCCGCTCCCGCCGCGACGATCACCAACGCCGCCCAGCCCAAGCTGGTCGTGGTGCTGGTGGTGGACGGGCTGCCGAATGAACAGGTGCAGCGCTACCGCGATCAATTCGGCGAGGGTGGCTTCCGCCGCCTGCTGGACCAGGGCGCATCGTTCAGCAACGCGCACCAGGCGCACGGCGTGACCGTCACCGCGATCGGCCATAGCGCCGTGCTGACCGGCGCCTATCCCTACGTCCACGGCATCATCGGCAATAACTGGATCGACCCGGTCACCAAAAAATCCGTCTACTGCACCGAAGACACCAACTACACCTACATCGGCGAGCACACCGACCCAAGCGACGGCACCGCGCCCACCAAGCTGCGGGTCGACACGCTGGGCGACCAGCTGCGCTACGCCACGGGCGAACGCAGCAAAGTGGTCGCCGTCTCGGGCAAGGACCGCGGCGCGATCCTGTTGGCCGGTAAAACCGGCACCGCCTACATGTACATGGAACAAACCGGTAATTTCGCCAGCAGCACCTTCTATATGAAGTCGCACCCGGCATGGGTGCAGGCATATCAGGCGACCAAGCCGCAGGACCGCTACTACGGCAAGACCTGGGCGCCGCTGTTGCCGGAAGCGGCGTACGCCGGCGACGCCAGCGAGGAACTGACCCCGGCCAAGCCGGGTGGCCACAACCGCCTGCCCTACACCTACTACAGCGAGAGCGGCCAGATCGACTCCGGCTACTACAACAACCTGAAAACCGGTCCGTTCCTCGACCAGCTGACGCTGGACTTCGCGCGCGCCGCGATCGAAGGCGAAAACCTCGGCCGCAATCCGGCCGGGGTACCGGACCTGCTGGGCGTGAGCCTGTCGGCGCACGATTATGTGAACCACGCATTCGGCCCGGAGAGCAAACTGTCGCACGACCACCTGCAGCGGGTCGACCGCATGCTGGCGCAGTTCTTCAGCTATCTGGACAAACGTGTGGGTATGGACAACGTGCTGGTGGTGCTGACGGCCGATCACGGCTTCGCCAACACGGCCGAATTCTCGCAGTCGCGCCATCTCGACGCACAGCGCATCAAGGGCGATCAGCTGATGAAGGATCTGGGCCAGCACCTGTCGGATAAATTCGGCGGCGCCAAGCTGCTGACCGCGTGGTCGCTGCCGAACATCCATCTGGACTACGCCCAGATCGACAAGAGCGGCTTGCGCCGCGAGGATGTGGAAAACGCCGCCGCCCGGTATCTGCTGGCGCAGAAAGGCATCGCCGACGTCTTCACCCGCACGCAGTTCGAAAGCGGCGCCGTACAGGGCACGCGCATCGCCACCTTGATGCGCCGCGCCTGGAACCGCGAAGCCTCGGGCGACCTGATGGTGATCACCAAGCCATACTGGTACTTCGGCTACGGCGACACCGGCACCACGCACGGTTCGCCGTACGCGTACGACACCAATGTCCCGCTGCTCATCATGGGCAAGCGCTGGATCAAGCCGGG
>JBDSKP010000067.1:0-2658 GCA_039916925.1 Duganella sp. | reverse complement strand
ACGTCGGCGTCGACCAGCAGCACCGTGTGGTCGAGCTCCATGGCGATGCTCATGGCCAGGTTGATGGCGCAAAACGTCTTGCCCTCGCCCGGCAGCGAGCTGGTGATCATGATCAGGTTGGCCGGCTTCTCGCCGCGGTGCTTGGGCGAGAAGGCGCGCGTGATCAGCGGCCGCTTGATCACCCGCACCTCTTCCATCAGCGGCGTGCGCGTGCCGGCGGTGATGAACCCCATGGCCTGCATGCGCGCCGCGTCCAGCTCGATGTTGTTGCCGTTGCCGCGCGCGCGCAGCACGGCGGCGGGCGACCCCGACCTCGGCGCCGACCTCGATCCGGTCTGCGGCGGCGGTGGCGGCGGCTCGGGCGCCGCTGTCGGCGCCAGGACGGCGTCGTGGTCGGCGGCGTGCATCTGCGCCTGCCGCGCGGCCGCGTCCTGGTGCATGCGGCTGGTGGCTCGTTCGATTATGCTCACGGACACTCCTGGTTTCGGTGGTGAAGCAGGCCAGTTTGCGCACCGAAGCGCCGGCCTGGCTGATTGAATTAACGTTGGAGCCAGAGCACCGACGCCATGACCCCGCCATAACCGCCGAAGAACAACGTCACGGCCAGGCCGAACGCGTACAGGCGGCGGCGTCGCTTGAGGCGCTGGGTGTCGGTCCAGGCCATCGAAATACTGCCAAGGATGGGCACGCCGGTGGTCTCGCGCAGCGAGCGCTGGCTGACGAAGGTCGGCCGGATCTGGCTCAGCAACAGCGCCGAACCCAGGCCCGCCAGCAGCGCGCCGGCGAACACCAGCGAACACAGCCGCGCGCGGTTGGGGCCGACCGGCTTGACCGGCGCGCTGGGCGGGTCGATGACGCGGATGGTCATCATGTCCGACGCCGAGCTCAGGTCGCCCGACAGGCGCGCCGACTCGCGCCGCTCGACCAGCTTGGAGTAGTTTTCCTTGTTGACCGCGTAGTCGCGGTTGAGCTGCGCCAGTTCGGCCTCGACCTCGGGAGCCGCCGTGCTCATCGCGCGCAGGTTGGCGACACGGCTGCCGTACTCGCGCACCCGTGTCTGCAGCGCCGCCAGGCGCGCCTCCTCGACCGACAGCGCCACGTTCATCTGCTGCACCATCGGGCTGAAATTGGCGCCGGCGGTGCGCACCTTCTTCGACGCCTCCTCGCGCTTGCGCGCTTTCAGCTGATCGATCAGGCGCTTGGTGCCGGCGATGTCGGGATGCTCGTCGGTGAATTGCATGCGCAGCTGGTCGAGGTTTTTCTCGAGCGCCTGGATGCGCCCGTCGAGCTCGGGGTTGGCGTCCTCGCTCGGCGTCGCGCCCAGCACCGGGGCCGGTTCCTCGCCCACGATCTGGCGCTTGATGGCGTTGCGCGACTGCTCGGCCTCGGCCGCCTCCAGGCGCGCCTGGTTGAGCAGCTCGGTGGTCTCGGCCAGCTTGCTGGCGTAGTCGCCGCCGCGGCCGGACATCAGCGCCATGTGGCGGATCTTGAAGTCTTTGAGCTTGTTCTCGCCGGCCGCCAGTTTTTCCTCGTAGCTCTTGATCTGCTCGGCGATGAAGGTGATGGCCTTGTCGGAGTCCTGCTTCTTGCCGCCGACGCTGCCCTCGACGAAGATCGTCAGCAGCGACTGCACCACGTCCTTGCCCAGCTTTGGATCGGGATTGGTGTAGGCGATGGTATAGATGTCGTCGTTGCCGGTGCCGCTGATGCTGATCTGCGAGGTCAACTCGTCGATCAGGCGTTCCTTGTCGTTGACGGTGCGCGTCTTGATGTCGAGGTCGACCATGCGGATGACGCGCTCGACGTTCGGCCGGCTGATCAGGGTGCGGCGCATGAACATCACCTGCTCCTCGATGTTGGGCATGGTGGTCATGCCCGCCATCAGCGGCTTGAGGATGCTCTGGGTGTCGACATAAACCCGGGCCGTCGATTGATACTCGTCCGGCATGCGGTACACCACCGCCCAGCCGATCAGGCCGACCACCCAGGCCACGGCCACGGCATACCAGCGATACTTGCCGAGCGCCTTCAGGAACGTCAGCAGCAATGCACTCAATTCCGCCATCTTTTGCCTCGCCAGGTGCGCGTCGATCCCATCTGGAAGGCCGGCGCGTCGATTATCAAAACAACATTTCTATGAATCATAGTACAACGGATCATCCCGCTGTTATTATTTTTTACACACCCGTCGACAGCGTTGCAAGAAAAGGACATTCCCGTCGTTGCAAAAATTATCAGATGGAGTAGATTGGCGGCATGCCCAAGATCCCCTGCCTTTCCGGCGCCCGACGCGGCGCGCTGTTGCTCACGATGTTGCTCGCGCTGTCGCTCACGACGTCGCTGGCGCCGCCGTCCGCGGCGGCCGACCTGCGCCAGACGGTGGCCGCCGTCAAGCGCTCGGTGGTGGCCATCGGCAGCTACCAGCCGACCCGCTCGCCGGCCATCGTCTACAGCGGCACCGGCTGGGTCACGGGCGACGGCCTGAGCGTGATCACCAACGCCCACGTGGTGCCCGAGGCGCCCGATCTGGCGCGCCAGGAAAGCTGGGGCGTGGTGGTGTCCGACGGCGACAATGTGCGCTTCCGACCAGCAACGTTGGCCGGACGCGACACCGAACACGACCTGCTGCACCTGCGCCTGGCCGGCACGCCGTTGCCG
>JBDSKP010000066.1:0-6197 GCA_039916925.1 Duganella sp. | reverse complement strand
TGCATCATCTCCAGCGTTTTGTAGCAGTTCGACAGGTCGGTGACGCCGGCGTCGGAATTGGTGGTGGCGCCGGCCGGGTACAGTTTGACGGCGTGAACGATGCCGCTCTCCTGCGCGCGCAGGATTTCGTCGGGCGGCGTGTTATTGGTCAGATAAAGCGTCATCAACGGCTCGAACTTCATCTCGCCAGGCAAAGCGGCCATGATGCGGCTGCGATAAGCCTCGGCGGCGGCGGTGGTGGTCACCGGCGGCTTCAAGTTGGGCATCACGATGGCGCGGCCGAACTGGCGGGCGCTGTGCGGCAGCACGCTGGCCATCGTGGCGCCGTCGCGCAGATGCAGGTGCCAATCGTCCGGGCGGGCGAGGGTGATGCTGTCGGGAGTGTTTTCGAAGTCGGACATGGCTGCGGGCTTTCTGGCTATCAAAGTGCGGATAGCGCCATTTTACCTGCTGCGGGCCGACATACCCACCTGTGACGATTTGCTCAATAAGCCGCAAGGCGGAAGGAGTATCATCTAACATCTGTTATCGGGAGGCGAACATGTCCAAGATTCGTTTAGAGAAACAGCGACAACTGACCCTGCCAGCGGAAATCGTCGAACAAGCCGGCATCCGGCAACACGACTTGCTTGAAGCCAGCTATGAAGACGGTGCAATCATCTTGCGCCCAATCCGAAATCATGAACCTGCTGGCCCAACAAAACCTATCATGGACTATGCAGGCTCATGCAAGGGAGCATGGGGGAACAATCCGGAAGAGGTCGAGGCCAATCTCGCCGAGGACCGGGCGTCATGGGACAGATAGTGCCGATGCTGCAGTTAATGCGAGGGCAGCGCGTGTATGTCGACACGAATGTCTTTATCTATTTTCTGGAACAGAATACGGAGTTTTTCCTGCTGCAGCCCCAGTCCTGCAAGCAATGGAAAAGCTCCTTGTCAGAACTGGATTACCGTTTTACCTGCGCCGTGGCCTTGCTTGTTGCGCTCGATGGCGTCGCCGGCCCGCTCCAAAGGTTGGGGTCAAGTCTAACATTCAGACACGACCCCATCTACAACCCGCAACAACTCAAGCTGGAAATAACATTTTCCCATCACATTATGATCAGGCCGTGTTGGAATGTTAGACTTGACCCCGTAGTTCCGCTCAGAATCGAATCACCGTTTTACCTGCGCCGTGGCCTTGCTTGTTGCGCTCGATGGCGTCGCCGGCCCGCTCCGCCGTCGCCACTTCGTCGATCACTACCGTGAGACCGCCGACGGCTACTTTGCCGGCGATTTCGGCCAGTTGAGTCCCGTCCGAGCGCATACTGAACCAGCCACCTCGCCGTCCCTCGGTCAATTGCGCGGCTATTTCCGGCGCCGCCGTGGTGAAGATGCGCCCCTTCGGCGATAGCACCTGCCAGGATCGTGCCAAGGTCTCGCCGCCGACCAAGTCGAGCACCAGGTCGACGTTCTTGGCGACCTCCTCGAAGCGGACCGTTTGATAGTCGATCACCTCGTCGGCGCCCAGCCGGCGCAGCAGGTCGGCGTGCCGGCCGCGCGCGGTGACAAGCACGCGGGCGCCGGCCTGCTTCGCGAACTGCACGGCGAAGCTGCCGATGGCCCCCGCGCCGCCGTGAATCAGCACCGTTTCGCCGCGCTGAAGCCGCCCCGCTTCGAACAACGACTGCCAGGCCGTCAGCGACGCGACCGGGATGGCGGCGGCGGTGACGTCGTCGATGGCCGCAGGTATCCGCGCCAGCTTGGCGGCGCCGATCACCACGTGGCCGGCATACGCGCCCAGCGCACCGAGCGCGCCGTGCACCCGGTCGCCGATGGCGTAGCCTTCAACGCCGGCGCCGACCGCGGTCACTTCACCGGCGAGCTCAATGCCCAGCGTGGCCGGCAACGACAGCGGAAACGCGTCCCGCACCAAGCCATCGCGCAGCTTCCAATCGAGGCCATTGACACCGGCGGCGGCCACGCGCACCAGCACCTCCCCTTCGCCGGGCACCGGCATCGGCACCTCGTCCCAACGCACAACCTCGGCGCCGCCATATGCGTGTATGCGCAGCGCGGGTGCGGCGCGTTCATCGTCGAGCGCCGGATAGTCGATATACCCGGCCGGCCCGGGAACGTAAAACAGCGCGGGATTCGGTGTGTTGAGTGGCGCGTCCAGCTCAAAGCGTCGCGGCAGATCCGGATTGGCCAGGAAGGTGCTGCCGAACACGATGGCATCGGCCTGGCCGGCCGCGATGCGCTGCTCGCCGGACTCGCGGCCCTGGCCACCACCGAGCAGGTAGCTGCCGCCGAACAAGGGCCGCAGCGCGGCGTGATAGTCGAAGCTTGCCTTGAACAGCGCCACGTGCAGATATGCCAGCTTTAACGGCGTCAGTTGTCCCACCAGATAGGTGTAGGTCTCGACCGGGTTCTCGTCGACGATGTCGTTGAAACCCATCTCGGGCGAGATCTTGATGCCCACGCGATCGGCGCCCGCCTCCGCGATCATCGCTTGCAGCACTTCCAGGATGAAGCGCGCGCGGTTTGGTATCGAGCCGCCGTATTGGTCGGTGCGGCGGTTGGTGCCGGACGCCAGGAACTGCTCCGGCAAATAACCCGATGCCGCGTGCAGTTCGACGCCATCGAAGCCCGCCTCCAGCGCGCGGCGCGTGGCCAGGCGATATTCGTCCACCACGCCCGCCACTTCCGCCGTCTCCAACGCGCGCGGCGTGACGAAATCCGCCATGCCGGACATCGTGTACGCCTGACCGGCCGCCTTGATCGCCGACGGCGCCACCGGCAGCGCGCCTTGCGGCAGCATCGATGGATGCGAGATGCGGCCGGTATGCATCAACTGCAGGAAGATGCGTCCGCCCTCGGCGTGGACCGCGTCGGTCACGCACTTCCACGCCTCCACCTGGGCGTCGCTGTGGATGCCAGGGGTGGCCAAGTAGCCTTTGCCCATCGCGCTCGGGAAGGTGCCTTCCGTGATGATCAAGCCGGCGCTGGAGCGCTGGCGATAGTAGGTGACGGCGAGTTCCGACTGGACGCCGTCGGCGTCGTTGGCGCGCGAGCGCGTCATCGGCGCCATGATCATGCGGTTGCGGAGTTCGTACGGGCCGATCTTGACGGCGGTGGAGAGCTGGTTCATTTTTCGGGTTCCTTGGGAAGTGGATGACAGTGAACCCATCATCCATTGTTTCCACCCAAGGATAAATAGCTTAAAATGGAATCACTGATCCACCCATGGAGCAATGAATGACGCTGCTGGCAAGTATGGAATTGTTCGTGGCGGTGGCGAACGCCAAAGGCTTCCGGCGCGCGGCCGAACAGCTGGACATGCCCAATTCGACGCTCTCGCGCCGCATCTCCGACCTGGAAAAGGAAATCGGCGTGCGCCTTTTCCACCGCTCCACCCGCAAGGTGGAATTGACGGAAGCGGGCCAGACGTACTTCCGCCGCTGCGAAGGCATCGTCGCCGAGGCCCGTATCGCGCACGAATCGCTGATGGAGCTGGCCGAGCGTCCCGGCGGCACGCTGCGCGTATCGATGCCGGTCGATTTGGCGATCAGCTACCTGGCGCCGGCGATCAAACGCTTCGGCGAACTGTATCCGCAAATCGATTTCGAGATGGATCTGACCCCGCGCCGGGTCGATCTGGTGACGGACGGTTTCGACTGCGCGATCCGCATCGGCACCCCGCCGCCGACGCCTTCCTCCCTGATCGCCAGGCAAATCGGCCTGCTGCCGCGCTATCTGTACGCGGCGCCGGACTACCTGCGCGAGGCGCCGGCGCTGGAACACCCGACCGACCTGGCGCGCCACCAATGCGTGATCCAGGCGGCGTCCGGGACGCAAGCTCGATGGGCGCTCACGTCGGGAAAGCAAGCCGTAACGGTGGACGTCTCCGGCCGCTATTGCGCCAACAACGTCAGCATGTGCCGCACCCTGGCGGCGCAGGGTGTCGGCATCGCCATCTCGGCGGGTCCCGAGATGCGCGACGAGGCCCAGCGCGGAACGCTGCGGCGCGTGCTGCCGGAGTGGGACGTGTCGCCGGCGCCGGTCTACGCGATCATCGAGTCGCGGCTGATTCCCTCGCGGGTGCGCCTGTTCATCGACTTCATGCAGGCCAGCCTGAAGGGCTACTCAGCGCACGATCGCCACGCGCTTGTGTAGCTGCCGCGCGAGCCACGACAACAGGCAGCACAGCACGAAGTAAACCAGCGCCACGAAGGTGTACATCTCCACCAGCCGGCCATCGCGCTGGGCCACCTTGCTGGCCGCGCCGACGAAATCCGGCACCGACAGCACATACACCAGCGACACGTCCTGAAACAGCACGATGGTCTGCGTCAGCAGCACCGGCAGCATGTTGCGGAAGGCCTGCGGCAGCACGATGCGTCCCATCGTTTGCCAGTAGCTCAGGCCCAGCGCCTGCGCCGCCAGCACCTGTCCGCGCGGGATCGCCTGTATCCCGCCGCGCATGATCTCGCAGTAGTACGCCGCCTGGAACAAGGTGAACGTGATCAGCGCCGACCAGAACGTGCCCACCTTGACCGGCTCCTGCGCGCCGATGACCCACGCCGCCATGTACGGCACCAGGAAGTAGAACCAGAAGATCACCAGCACCAGCGGCACCGCGCGTATCAGGTTGACGTAGGCGGCGGCCACCAGCGCCAGCGGCTTGAAGCTGGACATGCGGCCCAGCGCCAGCACGGTTCCCAGCGCGACGCCGCCGGCCATCGATAGCACCGTCAACTGCAAGGTGAACGCCATGCCGACCTGGAACAGGTAGACCCACGAGTTGGCGATGACGCCGAAGTCGAACTGGGCGAACATCAGCGCGCTCCCAGCGTGCCGGGCAGCGCCAGCCGATGCTCAAGCCAGCGCATGCCGGCGATCACCACCAGGTTGACCGCCACATAAATGACCGTGGCGGCGGTGAAGGCCTCGAACACCTGGAAGGAAAACTCCTGGATCGCGCGGGCGCTGGCGGTCAGCTCCATCAGGCCGATGGTCAGCGCCACGGAGCTGTTCTTGATGATGTTGAGGAATTCGCTGGTCAGCGGCGGCAGGATGATGCGCAGCGCCAGCGGCAGCAGCACGTAACGGTAGCTTTGCGGCAGATCGAGCCCCAGCGCCAGCGCGGCGAGGCGCTGGCCGCCGGACAGCGCTTCGATACCGGCCGTCACCTGCACCGCCACCCGCGCCGACGTGAAAAAGCCCAGGCACAGCACCGCCGTCACGAAGGGGCCGTTGGACATCGACTTGAGCCAGTCGCCGCCGGCCTTCGGCAGCAGCTCCGGCATCACGAAGAACCACAGGAACATCTGCACCAGCAATGGCACGTTGCGAAACAGCTCGACGTAGCCGGTGCCCACCATCCGCAGCCAGCGGTTGGGCAAGGTGCGCATGGCGCCGACCGCGAAACCCAGCGCCAGCGCGATCACCCAGCCGGCCAGCGACGTCGCCATGGTCCAGGCCAGGCCGGAGAGCAGCGTGTGCCAGTACGTCTGCACGCCGTCCGGCGACATCTCCCAGAAGATGTTCCAGTTCCATTGGTAGTTCATGGCGACGGGCCGCCGCTTACTTCTTGGCGTCCGTCTTCTGCGCGGCCGGCGCCGGCGGCACGGCGTACGCCGCCGGGTCGGCCGAGTCGGTGGGTTTGGCGATGACCGCCTTGAGCGTCTCCGGCATCGGGAAGTTCAGGTTGATGCCGCGCGGCGGGATGGCGCTCATGAACCACTTGTTGTACGTCTTGGTGAATTCCGGCGACTGGTAGAACTGTGCCAGCGCGGCGTCGACCACCGCCTTGAAGGCCGGGTCGCCGCGCCGCATCATGATCGCGTACGGCTCGACCGACAATGGCTCCTGCGTGATCGCGTACTCGCCCGGATTGCGGGCGGTGGCGACCTGGCTGGCGAGCAGGATATCGTCATTGGCCTCGGCGGCGGCGCGGCCCGTCTCCAGCATCAGGAACGATTCGGGATGGTCCTTGCCGACGACGATGTTCATATCCAGCTTGCGCTCGTTGTTCAGCGTCGTCATCTGCTTGAGGGTGGTGGTGCCGGCGGTGGCGACCAGCGTCTTGCCCTTCATGTCGGCCAGGCCGCGGATGTTGGCCGCTTTCTTCGCCAGCAGCCGGTTGGAGATGACGAACATGGTCGGCGCGAACGCCACCTGCTTCTGCCGCTCGGCGTTGTTGGTGGTGGAGCCGC